>PXBO01000039.1 GCA_003566885.1 Opitutia bacterium
ACATCGCTACAAACGCTCCTTTTTTCCAAAGAGGGGCTCCGTAGTGATCGACCATCAGCACATGCCCGAGGCCGAAGAAAAGAATCGCAAACGAGAGCAACCCGTGCAGCAATCTCCATTTTTCATAGGATAGGCTGAAAGTGAGCCGCCAGAGGGAACTGCCGACTAAAACGACGGCCGCGAGAGTTACGAATGTCAGGGAAACCGCTCGGGGAGCGTTCACTCTTGGATCGAGATACTCAAGGAAAACCGGATCGGCCACAAAAAGGATGCCTGGATGGGCCAGAACCAGCAACAACGCGAATATGCCCATCTGTTTGTGAAACCGCAGCAGATTGTCGAGTCCGAATCCCGCAGCGAACCAGCGGAACCGCCCGGTGATCACGAACTGAAGATTCAAGATCGCCAATCCGAGGAACCCGAGGAGCACGCCGAACTCCACCCAGAATTCCCGCGCCGGCGGCAGCGTTCCGATCAACGCAATTGCCGTTGGCAGGAGTGCCAGGATTAGAAAGGCGAGAATCCAAAGGATAATTTGACCCGGATTATAGTTCACAATTGTCCTTCGTAACATCGACCATACCGGCGTGCAAACCCTTCCGGAAAGCTCCCCGGGGCTTCCAGCGGCTGTCTTTGCTGTTTACGAGCAAAATGGGACAAATCTTTATCGCCCCACTACCTTTTGGAATCCGCCGAATTTCCACAGACCGAAGAGTAACCAGGCCAGCATTACGAGGGTCGTTCCGATCAGAACGGGAAGAGGGCCAAACTGATAGATCAATGGTAATGAGGCTGCAGTGAAGAGGCCGCCACCGACCACTGGCTCAAAGAGCAGTTGTTTGTAGCCAAAGGCCTCCATCGCGCCGGACCGGTTTTGCGGATCACTCATGCGCACGAGCAGGAGCCCGACTACGGTCATCCCGATCCCTTGGCCAAAGTTGGCGAGACCATTAGGAGCCCAGTCTTTCGGGAACATAAGTCGGGCCAGGACAAAGAAACCCAGAAGATTCCAAACGATACCGGCCAGGGCCAGCAAAAGAAAAGGGCCCATGTTGTCGCCGATGGCTGCGAGAGAAAGCGCGCCAAGGGCGGCCACTATGAGAATATCGAGTGCCGAGCCGGAAATTCGGTTCATCAGCGTGCGATCGATCAACTTGCTATAACCGAGACGACCGGACAGACTTTGTAAGATGACCCCGCCGATCATTGCCAATGGAAACAGCGGCACGTGACTGAAAAGTTCCGGCCAGCCCAGCGGGATCAAAAGGGCGGACTCAATATGCACCAGCGCCTGCAGAATGAGCCAACCCAGCCCAATGGCTACTGCGACAAGCCCCAAGTGAATAGAAAGTGGCTCGATGGCTTGGTCGCTGATTGAGTTCCTGACAGGCTCTTCACGGTTCTCGTGTTCGGCCAGAGCTTCATCTTCCAGGGCGCTGCGGTCGGGCGGGTCGAGATGCCCGCGGATCACGGCCCAGTTGATGGCGACAGTCCCAAGGATCACACCGGCAACAACGCCGATAGTGGCAAGTCCAAGTGCCATATCGGCGCCGTCAGCAAAGCCCAGTTCACGGAAAGTATCGCCTAAACCGGCAGCCGTGCCGTGGCCGCCTTCAAAGCCAATTTCGATCAACGCGCCGACCAGCGGGCTGGTGTTCCATATCGGAATAATTACAAAAATTGCCAGGGAGATGCCGACCACATACTGCCCCCAGGCCAGAGCTTGACCATGCGCCACCATAGGTCCGGCTTTCGCCCAAATTTTTCGCATACCGGGCAAGGGTTTTCCAAGGAACAGCGCGGCAAAAACCACGCTGATGAGTCCGCCGGGAAGGCTGGACCAAATATCCAGAATGGGCTCCGACCAAAGCCCCTGCGACCAATCCGATGCGGGGTCGAAAAATCGGCCCAAAACATGTGGTCCAAGCAAAAGCGCAATGCATCCGGCTACGATTGAGCTGGGCAGGAAAAGTTTGCGCAAGATCCCAATCCGCCTGCGTATCCACTTTCCCAATAAAATGAGGCCGGCGATGAGCAGCAGGGAGATGAAAAAGTCTTGAATCGACATGGCTTTTCAAGCTACCAGTGACGGTTGGATTGGCAAGGCGTGATCCCGATTACGTATCTGTAAATATTACCCCAGCCTGGCCGTTTTTTTTTGCACTTCGCGGGAGTATCGTGTAATGCTAAGAATCCCTAATAATCCATTCGCTCACTTCTCGCTTTTGAGGAAGCGGAGTCATGACACACGACTTTCGGCCGATCAAAGATTTCGACAAGACCCTTTTCGGGGATGGTGTCGTTCTTTTGCGTTACGGCTTTCTCGGAATCGTGTTGGGGAACGCCCAACCCGAATTGCTGAAGAAAGCCGCAAATACGGCAAGTATCGTCCTCGCCCCTGAATCCCCTGCGGACGCTGTCATCGAGAGCATGGGCCGATGAAGAAAAAAACGAAAACAGGAAAGCACTCGGGGAAACTATGAGTGGTTACGCAAAAGAAAAGGACGCGAATGCCATCCGTCGAGAAGGATACCGCCGGGCTGTCGATCTGCTGCACAAGTCTTGCGGTTCCGCCGGTTTTGTCGCTTCCCCTGCGAAGCGGCACAATTACAATCGTGTTTGGGCAAGGGACACCGGTGTCATTGGCCTCGCGGCTCTTCTCAAGGGAGATGAGGATTTGGTTGAAGGCTGCAAGCGAAGCCTGTTCACCCTCGCCAAAAACAGGGGCCCGCACGGTGAGATCCCCAGCAACGTCGATCCGGAGACCGGCCGCGTGAGCTTCGGCGGTACCACGGGCCGCGTCGATGCCGACCTTTGGTTCGTCATCCTTGTCGGCGAGTATTGGCGACATACCGGAGATGACGGGTTCCTCGAAAGGATGCTGGAACCCTTGGAAGAAATCCGGTTCCTCCTCGGAGCTTGGGAGTTCAACAATCGTGGGCTGCTCTATGTCCCCCCAACCGGAGATTGGGCGGACGAGTATCTGCAAAGCGGCTACGTGTTGTACGATCAACTCCTCTACCTGCAAGCACTCCGCGTTTTTTGTCGTGTCCATGAGCACCGGCACTCGGGGCCGGACCACCGGCTGGAGGAAAAGACCGTTCGCTTGAAGCATTTGATCCAAGCAAACTACTGGTTCGAAGAGGGCGAAGAGTCGTGCGACGACATCTACCACGAGGTGCTCTACGCCAAAGGCAAGAAAGCAGCTCCCCAGCAGGGCGGATCCTTTTGGTTGCCGTTTTTCTCGCCCACCGGCTACGGTTACCGTTTCGACTCACTGGCGAACGCGCTGACCTCGCTGCTTGGAGTCTCGCAATCCGGTCGAAATGAAGCGGTTTTCTCGCACGTTCGGGAAAAAGTGCTCGGTGAGGGTCCGGCGTTGCTTCCGGCCTTTCACCCGGTAATCACCCCGAAGGACGAGGAATGGGAAGACTTAAAGGTCACATTCTCCTACAAGTTCAAGAACGAACCCAACGAATACCACAACGGCGGGCGCTGGCCCATGGTGACCGGCTTCTATGCGGCGGCTTTGGCGCAGGCGGGCGACATGTCCTCGGCCGAAAGCTTCGCCGAGGGGATTCATTGGGCGAACCGGACGCCTATTGATGGACAGGAATGGAGCTTCCCGGAGTTTCTCCACGGAGAGAAGGGGACGGCAGGGGGGACCGCCCCCTTGGCATGGAGCGCGGCGGGCGCTATTATCGCGGAGAAGGCGATCGAGGGGAAACCGGTCTTCGCGATCGGCGCCCCGGAGAGGAAAATCCTATAAAGGGTAGGTTCGCACCGGCGCTTTCGGTCGTAGTGTTAGTGTATTACAGAATGGGGTAGCCCGAATGGCACTCATATAAGCACTACATCGATATCGGTATCAGGTTTTAGATAACGCACTAACTATCGGGGCATTCGATCCCGATCCGTTTAGCGATTTCCTCCGGGGTCAATCGGGTAGCAATGTTGCGGATGTCGCGTGCGGAGTTGAGGCGTTCAATCTCCTTTTCTTTCCCATTGTTTATGTGGTCGGGGTGAGAGGATTCGAACCTCCGACCTCTTCGTCCCGAACGAAGCGCGCTGCCAGACTGCGCTACACCCCGAAGTGCTTAAGGGGTGGAGTTTGGGGTCAAGAGAGATTCGGAGGCAAGAGAAAAACCCGCGGCAGTGAGGATTTTTGCCGGGTCGGGGGTGATCCGGCGGGGCGAGCGCTTGCCTTCGGAGGAATATGCGGGCATAGCGGGACTGATCATGCGAATTACCGGTGGAAAGGCGAGGGGGGTGCCTATCGTGGCGCCCAGGGGACCGGGAGTGCGTCCGGCGACCGACCGGATGCGCGAGGCGGTCTTTTCCAGCCTGGGGACAATGGTGTCCGGGCGGTCTTTTGTGGATCTTTTTGCCGGCACGGGGGCCTACGGGTTGGAGGCGCTGAGTCGCGGTGCGGCGAGTGGAGTGTTCGTGGAGCGTGACCGGACGGCGGTCGCTTGTTTGCGGCGCAATCTGGCGGCGCTGGTGAAAAGCATGGGAGCCGACGCCCCTGTCGGCACGGTGGTGGCGAGGGACGTGTTTTCCTGGGCTCCCGATTCCGTCCGGCCGGTTGAGATCGTCTTTGCGGATCCGCCTTACCCGATGTTCCCGGCGATTGTGTCCCGCCTGGTGCGGGTTTTTGACGCGATTGGCCCGGCGCTCTGCCTCCTGGAAGCCCCCGGGGAACTCGAACTTGACCTTCCCGGCTGGCGTTGTGTCAAGATGATCGGCAAGGGCCGCGGAAACCCGGTCTGCGGTTTCTGGGAGCGCGACATGCCGGAGGACCGGGATCCGCGTCGCCAGCTGAAGGACGATCCGGAAGAACGCCTTCCCGCGGCGCCGACGGAGCGGCGCCCTCCAGGAAACGAATGAATGGTTCCTTTGTTTTCCGGTTTACGGGGTATCCCAGTCGAGGGCGATGTCGCGCCAGCGGCTTTGGTGGGTTAATGCGCCGCAGGAGATGAAGGTCAGCCCCAGCCGGCCCAGTTCCGGAAGGTTTTCCCGGGTGACCCCGCCGCTGGCCTCGGTGGCGCATTTGCCGCCGATCAGGGTTACGGCCTGACGAAGGTCTTCGAGGGAAAAGTTGTCCAGGAGTATCACGTCCGGTTTTGCCGACAGCACCGGCGGGATCTGTTGCAGGGAGTCCACTTCCACTTCGATGGGCAAACCGGGATTGTCCCGGGCCGTTTCGATCACGAAGCGCGCCAACTGCTCGCCGTTGACCGTCCGGCCCGCCGCGAGGTGGTTGTCCTTGATCATGACGCGGTCGAATAGGCCGATCCGGTGATTCCAACCTCCCCCGCAAGCGACCGCGTATTTTTCCAGGACCCGGAAGCCCGGGGTCGTTTTGCGGGTGTCGAGGAGCCGGGTGGACGAACCTTCGAGGGCCGCGACGAAAGTGGCGGTGTGGGTGGCGATCCCCGAAAGGTGCTGCAGGAAGTTCAGCATGACCCTTTCGGCGGTCAACAGATCCGATCTTTGGCCGCGCAATTCGGCCAAAGCGGTACCCGCCGTCACGGATTCGCCGTCGGAGACTCGCGGCGTCACCCGGGCCTCGCTGCCGTAGGCGGAAAGAATCAGCGGCAGCAGCGGCAGCCCGCAAGCGACCAGGTTCTCGCGCGCCACGATGCGAGCCACGCCTTCACCGGTGTTCCGCAGGCCGCGGCTGCTGGGATCCCCCGCGACCACAGGCGGATGGCCGAGACCGGCGCCGGCCAGATCTTCGTCCCGGGCCCGGGCGATCAAATCGGTCAAAAACGCTTCATCCAGATCCCCCCAGCCGAGGCGCCGGGCCAAACGTTCATGTTTTTTCATCATATTCTTCCCGTCATTAAGAATTCGGAAAACCTGATGACGCACGGTAGAGTAGTCAAAAATCGAATACAGAAGTCCGGATCCTCCCTTCATCCGGAGGCGCCGGTCAGGCTTTTCTTCCCGGGGTCCGTCGCCTGGGTTTCGGTGGAATGCTCGCGCAAGGTTTCGCCGTCGGACCAGGCGGCGATAATGGTGGTGTTGCTGGGCACTTCGGGTGGACCGTACTCATTGCGATGCAGTTGCGCGATCAACAGCTCCATTCCGCGGGCTCCGATCAGGCGCGGACGAAGGTCGAGGCCGGCGCAGGCGCGGCCGTGTACGGTGATATTGAGACTGCAGAAACCGTGGGATTGCGGGATCCGGGCGCCCGCGTTTTCCATCCAGGCGACGACTTGAGGATCGTGGCAGAGGACGACGTCGGGGGCGTATTGCTTGAACCAGGGCAGGAATACATCTTTTTCCAGTTGTGTTTCGATCAGCGGAGGCACTTCCACCTGCCGGTTGCGGCGTTGCTGGTGAGCGAGGTAGGAAGCTTCCCAGCGGAACAGCAACCTTTGGTCGTGATCGCGACGCAGCACCAGACCGGGCCGGCGGTAGCCCAGTTCGTGCAGTTTGTCGAGTACCAGGAGCATGGAGCGGTAGTGGTTGGAGCAGATGGTGTGCAGGCATGGCGCCTCGATCATGTAGTCCGAATAGATGCCCGCGTAATGCGACCAGTCGAGCGCTGTAAGATCAGGGGCGGTATTGGTCGGCAGGAGAAATATGCCCCGGATGGCTCGCGACTTGAGTATGGTGTCGAGGCGGTTGAGAGAAAGTTTCTTCTCCTTGATCGAAAACATTTCCGCTTTGAACCCGAGTTCCTCCGCCCGCATGGAGGCTCCGTTCACAAGTTCGCGATGGAAGCGATTGGAGCCTTCGGTGCGCTCCCGGGTTCCGTCGAGGTCCAGAATCGCCAGCACTCCGCGAAAGGTTCCCGCGCGGGAGCGGCGCATTTCCGACATTAGGGCGCCGGCCAGGGGATTATGCCGGTAGCCCGCCTTTTTTGCCGCTTCCACCACCCGTTTGCGGGTTTCCGGGTGAACCCGGGGACAATTACGCAGCGCTTCGGAAACCGTGGTGTGGGATAATCCCAGTGAACGCGCCAACTCTCGCAGTGAGGGACTCTTCATAACTCTTACTGTAAGAGGTGGGGGTGCGACTGCAAGATTTAGCGAATGACCGTTCGCCTGGACCTATCCTCCGGTGTTCGGTTTGAACTCGGGGGTGCCGGAGCGGGCGATAATGCGGCTGACCTGGTCCTGCTTGATTGTGGTTTCGGTGCCTGAGACGTAGGTGCGCCAGACGTTGGGGTAGACATTGTAGTGCCGGTGGAACACCCGGCAAAGATCGCTGGCGCTGTTGAAGCCGGATTGGCGGGCGATGGTCTCGATGGTGTCCGAGGTCGAAGCCAGCATTTCCATGGCGCGTTCCAACCGGAGGTGGGTGAGCACGGTGTGCGGGCTTTTTCCGTAAACCTGCTGGAACTGTCGTCGCAGGTGAGCCGGTGATACGTGAACCGCCTCGGCCAGAGCGTCGAGTGTCGGCCGGTTCTCCAGGCGTGCCAGGTACCACTGGACGGCGCGTTCCACCCGTTCCACGGCGACGGTTTCCAGAGGTAGATTTGAGTCAAACCTTCGATCCCGCAAGAGGATGAGAGACAGGTCCAGGAGGGCGCGTTGGAAGTGGAGCAGGGATGCGGGATTGGGCGCCCGGTAATGGGGGTCGAGCGTTTTTGCCAATTGCCGCATTTGACCGATCTCTTCCGGTCTCAGGGAAACCTGGAGGTAACCCCCTGAAGGGCAGAGTTTTTCGACTAATTCCGGGACCGAGGAAAAATGGAAGACCACCCGTTCCATATCAATTGATGAAACCCACCCGTGAGCGGTATTGGGTGAAAACAGCCACAGCGTCGATTCCCCTGGGGGGACGGTTTTACCGGAGGGAAGCGTGGGGTGCAACCAGCCGGTCAGATTGGCGTAAAATTCCCAGTTGTAACGGGTTGAAACCAACAACGGAGACCGGGCGAAATTCTTCGGACCGTAGGCAAGGTAGCGCAGCATAAGTGGAATCGGATTAAGCCATTTATACACTGGGGAGCGATTTTGTCAATTCATGGATTGCGGCTGTCCCTTGGCAAATCGGCGGAGTTATTACATATTATTTTCAATACAATTAGTGCGGAATACGTTTCATCGACGATTCCGAACTCGGTAAACCCTTAACGATGGAAAATTGCTATGATCGAAGC
>PXBO01000007.1 GCA_003566885.1 Opitutia bacterium
CGCCGCCAACCCGATCACCTGTACCTTGCAGCCGGGTTGGGGCGAAATTCTTGTCGCAGTCTTACCTATTTAGGCTTACGGCTGTTGGGGAGCCTGCTGTTGAGGACCGGGTTGCGGCTGTTGCGGCTGCTGTTGCTGCATCAATTGTTGCTGCATCATGGCGAATTCCTGTTGGAGCGCCTGATACTGATCGAGCAGATGGTCCGTGGCTTCGTCGATCTCGTTCATAGCGGCCATGAGCGCCTGGTTGAACTCGTCGCGGGCTTCCAAAAGCTCCTCGTCCTGAATGAGTTGTTGCTCAACGGGCGCCAGTTGTTGCTGGACCTGCTGATATTCGGTTTGCAGACGCTGAAAGCTTTCCGGGTCGGCTTCATGGTCCAACTCATCGAGCTCTTTGGTGATTTCCCGCTGACGTTCGATTTGCTCTTCAAGTTCGGGCGCTTCGGCCAGCATCTTCTCGCTGATCATGTCCTGGAATTCTTCGCGGGCCTCCGTGATGTCATCACGCTCCAGAGCTTCTTCCTGAATGGTGATAAGCCGCTCAGTGACTTCCTGAAGCTGGGTTTGAAGCTGTTGCAACTGCTGCTGAACCTCCTGTCCGGGTTGTTCCTGAGGTTGCGGCTGTGCCGGTTGCTGCGGAGGCGCCGTTTCCTGCGCCACCAAGACGGAACCCGCCATGCTTAAGGACAGGCCGGTGGCCGCCACAAGTTTCCATTGTCGGTGAATCTTATCGGTTAGCATTTTCATACTGGTGGGGTAATGCAAGGGGCGTGCCAGAACGGAAAACGAATTGGATCACCTTTGAGAAAAATATCGGTAAGCCCCTGAATGGCAGAGAGAAGAATCCCAACAATCGAATTCGTGGCCGGGTGGGAAACAGAGTAATCGTGCCGATTAAGCGCACTCCGTGTGTGCGGAATCCGCACATGTTTCGGATTGATCGCTCGATGAATGAGGAGGACGATGCGGGCTGCTTACGCTTTATCAGGCGCCCGCGGAGGGCTCTTCGTCGGCGCCATCGAGTTTTTTGAGGTATTCGTAAAGCGTGCGCCGTCCGATTCCGAGCAGGGCCGCCGCGCGCCGTTTGTTTCCCTGACAACGTTCCAGGACATGCCGGACATACTTGAGCTTTAATTCCTCCAGGGGCGCGATTCGGCGATCGTCCATTTCCAGGCCTGACCATCCCTGCAGTTCACCGGCGTCGTTGGACGCCGGGGGAAGGGAGGTCTTGCCGCGGATTCGGTCGGGGAGGTCTTCCGGGCGAACGGTGCTCTCATGGCAGAAGGTCACCGCCCGTTTGATCGCGTTTTGCAGTTCCCGGACGTTTCCGGGAAAGGGATAATTGCGCAGCAGATCGAGCGCCTCCGCCGAAAACCCCCGCACGTTTTTTCCTATTTCCCGGCTGTACTGGGAGAGAAAGCGGATCGCCAGCAATTCCAGGTCCTCGCCGCGCCGGCGCAGGGGCGGCAGGTTCAAGGCGAAGGTTTCCAGGCGAAAATAGAGGTCCTCGCGGAACCGGCCCGCCGTCACCGCCCGGGCCAGGTCGCGGTGGGTCGCGACCAGCACCCGCACATCGATGGCTTTTTCCTGGTTGCCGCCAACCGGACGAATCTTTCCGTCCTGCAACACTCGCAACAGTTTGGCCTGCATGGCCAGGGGGAGTTCGGCGACCTCGTCCAGGAAAAGGACCCCCTGGTGCGCTTCATCAAATAAGCCTTTCTTGGCCTTGCGCGCCCCGGTGAAGGCGCCTTCCACGTGCCCGAAGAATTCACTTTCCAGGAGGTTTTCGGGCATTCCCGCGCAATTGACGGGGACGAAGGGCCTCTCGCGGCGATCGCTCTCCCGGTGAATGGCCTCCGCGACCAGTTCCTTGCCGCTGCCGCTTTCTCCGTGAATCATGACCGGACCGCTGGATTTCGCGATCTGTTGAATCTGATAATAGAGTTTTCTCATCGGCTTGCTGCTGCCGATGATGTCGTGGAAGCGAGGCGTACGATCGGACCGGCGGAATCGTTCCACCTCGAGGCGAAGTCGGCGCACTTCCAGGGCCCGTTCCAGGCAGAGGAGAAGGTGATCGAAGTCCAGCGGTTTGGTCAGGAAATTGTCCGCTCCCGATTTGAGAGCTTCCACCGCTTCGGGAATGGTTCCAAAAGCAGTGATGACGAGGAAACAGGGAGATTGCGGCCCGGCCCGTACGGCTCGGAGCAGACTGAATCCGTCCTCTCCCGGCAACCGAAGGTCGCTGATGACGACGTCCGGATGCCAGGAGCTCATGACTTCCAGAGCCTCTTCCGCCGAGGCTACCGAGCGCACCGCGTAACCGGCTTCCTCGACTTCGTCCGCCAGCATGGACCGTAACTGGTCGTCGTCCTCAACCACCAGGACGCGCTCCATGAGTCCGGTGTCTTTCGCGCTCCCTTTCCCGGTGGTTTCGGATTTTTCCAGCGTTTCTCCGGTCATAGGGCGACGACTTCCTCCCGGGGTGGGTTTGTGGCTTTCGCGCGCGATTCGGTCGATGGAAACAGCAGATCGAAGCGGGCGCCGCCTTCGGGGGTCTCGGTGATTTCCACCCGGCCGTCGTGCTCGTTCACCACCTGCTGCACGATCGCCAGGCCCAGGCCGCGGCCCCGCCGCGCATCCTTGGTGGTAAAGAACGGACTGAAGATTTTCTCCCGCATTTCCGCCGGTATCCCCGGTCCTTCGTCGGCGACCGTAAAGCGCACTCCCTGGTCCCCGCCTTCCCAGTCGACGCGCACCGTTCCTTCGTCCGCTGCCTGGAGCGCGTTCTGGATCAGGTTCTTCAGGGCCAGTTCGATTCGTATCGGATCCCCGTATACAACCGGTCCAGGCCTGGATCCCTCCGGCTTCAGCCGGCTGGCGCTGCCGTTGACCATGCGTTCCGCTCCGCGCAGAGCCCGATCCGCCAATTGATCGGCCGGGATTTCGCGATGGCGGGCGCCGGCCGGTTTGCCGAATTCGAGCAATTGCCGGACCACGTTCTCCATGCCGCGAACCTCCTCCCGGATTTCGCGAAGATAGGTCTGCATTTCCTCGGGATCTTTTCCCGGGCGCAGCGCGCGTTGGGCTTTGCCGTCGAGAACGCTCAGGGGAGCGCCGAGTTCGTGGGCCACCCCGGCTGCCATTTCGCCGAGCGCCGCGAGTTTCTGAGAAGATTTCAACTTTTCGGTAAGGCTGGCTCGCGCCGCGCGGCCGGCTTCGATTTCGCGCTCGGCGGCGACCATGGAGTCGAGCATGCGGTTGAGTGATCGCGCCAGTTCGGCGATTTCGCGAGGTCCTTCCGTGGAGGCCCGGTGCCGGTGATCTCCTTCGCGCACGCGGCTCATGGACTTGCGGAGACGTCCGAGCGAACGTCCCAGGGCTCCCTGGTAACCGAGGAGGACGATACCCGTCATCAACCCGGTGCCCGCCAGGAGGTAAATGGCCGCCATGCCGCGCAGTCGGGAGAGGTAGTCCTTGATTTCGCTCTCGCGCCGCGCGATCTGCAGCAGGCCGATCACTTCCCCGGCGGAACCTTCCAACGGCACGAAATAGGAATAGACGTTACGACCGTGCACCTCCCCGTACTCGCCGGTGCGGCGCTCCGCCTCGACCACCCGGGTAATGCGATCACGCAATTGGCGGTTGGTCGAAACCGTTCCGGCGGCCGCCACCATGACCCCGTTCTGGTCGTACAGGTAGGCGCCGTAGATGCGGCCGATGTCGAAAACCGAATCCAGGGTTTCCTGGACGGTGCCCCCGCGTTCGCGTTCCATGGAACGGCTGAGCGGTCCCTGCACCGCGCGGGCGACAAGTTCCACATCCTTTTGCATCTGGGACTCCAGGTGATCCTCAAGCTTTGCGAGGACAAAATAACCCAGCCCCAGCACGAAAAGGCCGAGCGGCAGGACCACGAAGAGCAGCAGCCTCGTTGCGAGGCTGGCGTGGTTATGCAGTTTTCTTTTCAGCACAGTAGCAATAGTACCGGTACTACCGACTCAACGAAAGGGCAAACCGGACCGTTTCCTCGCGACGGGTTCCTTCGGCGGGGAAGACAGGATTGGAATCGCGGTCGATGAGACGCGAGTCTGCTCCGGGACAGAAACGCGCGTCGCCACCGGCTGGGTGGGACAGAATGACGCGTTAATTGGGGGCGGACCAAGGAGTAACGGACGGGTTATGTTTTTCAAGCAACTTACATGCAATGGTTTGTGAGCCTTTCGCTTTTGACGGCTCCCGGTTCCGGCGACGGTATGGAAAATGCAGGTAGATTTTAATAATCAACGCTCAGAAACCGAACGGATTTTTGCCATGGATTCCAATAAACTTACCGAAAACGCCCAGAAAGCCATTCTTGATGCCCAGCAGGAGGGGCGTCGAAGGAATCACAACGAAATTGACACGTTGCACCTGATGGCCGCCTTGCTCGCCCAGCAGAACGGTCTGGTGCCCGGTTTGCTGCGCAAGCTCGAGATTACCCCCAATGCCGTGGAACTGGCGCTGGGCCGGGAACTCGATCGTTTGCCCAAGGTGACCGGCAGCGTCGACACCTCGAAGATCTACGTGAGCCAGGCCTTTAACGACTCCCTAACCGCGGCGGAAAAGGAGGCGACGAGCCTCAAGGACGAATTCGTCAGTGTGGAACACCTTTTCCTGGGGCTTCTCGAGACGGCCCGCCCCGCGGCGTTAAAGAAGCTGCTGGACAGTTTCGGTTTGGAGCGAAAGCGGGTGCTCCAAAAGCTGAGTGAAATGCGCGGCGGGCAACGGGTGACCAGTCGGAATCCGGAGGCCACCTATGAGGCCCTGGAGAAATACGGAGTGGATCTGGTGAAAATGGTCAAGAAGGGGAAAATCGATCCGGTGATTGGCCGCGATTCGGAGATTCGGCGCGTCATCCGTATCCTCTCCCGCAAGACAAAAAACAATCCGGTGCTCATCGGCGAGCCCGGTGTCGGCAAGACCGCCATCGTTGAAGGACTGGCCCAGCGCGTGGTCCGTGGAGACGTGCCGGAGGGGCTCAAGGACAAAACCATCTTCGCCCTCGATATGGGCGCGTTGCTGGCCGGGGCCAAATATCGCGGTGAATTCGAGGAACGCCTGAAGGCGGTTTTGCAGGAGATCAAGAACAGCGATGGACGCATCCTGCTGTTCATCGACGAACTCCATACCATCGTCGGGGCCGGCAAAGCGGAGGGCGCCATCGACGCGGGCAATATGCTCAAGCCGATGCTGGCCCGCGGAGAGCTTCATTGTATCGGCGCCACCACGCTCGATGAATACCGCAAGTATATCGAAAAAGACGCCGCGCTGGAACGGCGTTTTCAGACCGTCCTGGTCGACCAGCCCACCGTGGAAGACACCATTTCCATCCTCCGGGGATTGCGCGAGCGCTTCGAGCTTCATCATGGCGTGCGTATCCAGGACAACGCGCTGGTCAATGCGGCCGTGCTTTCGCACCGCTACATCACCGACCGCTTTCTGCCGGACAAGGCCATCGATCTGGTGGACGAGGCCTGTGCCATGATTCGTACGGAAATGGACAGCATGCCGACCGAACTGGACGAGCTTACCCGGAAGGTGATGCAGTTGGAAATCGAAGAGGCGGCCCTGAAGCAGGAAAAGGACGAGGCCAGCCGGCAGCGCCTGGAGGTGTTGAAAAAGGAATTGGCCGATGTGCGGGAAAAGGCCGGCGAACTCCGCCGCCAGTGGGAGGACGAAAAAGAAGAGGTGCAGAAGGTGCAAAAGGTCCGGGCCGAAATCGACGAGGTAAAACTCGAAATGCAACGGGCCGAACGCAATTACGACCTCAATAAAATGGCGGAACTGCGCCACGGCCGGCTGCCCCAGCTCGAAGCGGAACTTCAGCGCCTGGAGGCCGGTGAATCGGAAAAAACGCTGCTCAAGGAGGAGGTCTCCCAGGAGGAAATCGGCGAAATCGTCTCCAAATGGACCGGTATTCCCGTTACCCGCCTGCTGGAGGGCGAAAAGGAAAAACTCCTTCGATTGGAGGAGGTTTTGCACGAACGAGTGGTCGGTCAGGACGAAGCCGTCACCGCCGTGTCGGAAGCCATCCTGCGCGCCCGTTCGGGAATCAAGGATCCGCGTCGTCCGATCGGCAGCTTCATTTTTCTCGGTCCCACCGGGGTGGGAAAAACCGAGCTGGCGAAAACCCTCGCCCGAAGCCTGTTCGATTCTGAGGACAATATCATCCGGATCGACATGTCCGAATACATGGAGAAACACTCGGTCGCCCGCTTGATCGGAGCGCCTCCGGGGTACGTTGGCTTTGAGGAGGGAGGACAACTCTCCGAGGCCGTTCGGCGAAAACCGTATTCAGTGATCCTCTTCGACGAAATCGAAAAGGCCCACCACGACGTGTTTAACGTGCTGCTCCAGGTGCTCGACGACGGTCGTATCACCGATTCGCACGGACGCACCGTCGATTTCAAAAACACGGTGGTGATCATGACGTCTAACGTGGGAAGCCGTTATCTGATCGAGGGCGTGACCGGGGACACGATTTCCGAGTCGGTGCGCAACCAGGTTTTCAGCGAGCTCCGGCAGGGATTCCGGCCCGAGTTCCTGAACCGGGTGGACGACATCATCCTTTTCAAGCCGCTTTCCCTGGAGGAAATCGGTTCGATCGTCGAACTGCTGCTGGTCGATCTCAATCAGCGCCTGGCCGATCGTAGGATTGAAGTCGAACTCGACGCCGACGCCCGCAAATGGGTTGGCGAAAAGGGATACGACCCGGTGTACGGCGCCAGACCGTTGAAGCGATTCCTGCAGAAGCAGATCGAAAACAAACTGGCCAGGGCGATAATCGCCGGCGAGGTGGTCGAAGGGGGGAACGTGCGTTTCGAGCTGGTCGACGACCAGTTGGTCATGAAGTAAGCCCTCACAACTGACGGCTTGCTTTCGCCGGCCGTATTCGCAGATTGTGGCCGCTGTGTTGCATACGTTTTTTTCACGCCGGCGCTCCCGGAACCGGATCCTGAATGGCGCGGCTTTTCCGCTGGGATTGCTCCTCCTGCTCCTGACCGGAGTGGGATTGGGGGCGGCGGAGGAGACTGGCCGGAATAGGGGAGAAATGCTTCTTCCCCGCCCGGAGGCGATCCGTGAGACCTTTCGCGCCGCCGAAAGCGACCTGGCGCGACGATCCCTGGTGCCCGAACTGGTGCAAACCCATTTGGCCGGCGGAGAATTACACGAGTTGCCGGCCTTGTTTGACGAAGTCGCGGATCCTGAGCGCCCTTGGTTCCGATTCTCCCTGCAGGCGGACCTGTGCGCCGCCCTGGGCGACCGGAGCGGGGAATACGCCGCGCGGGAAAACATGTGGCGCCATGGGGCGGACGACATCGATCTGCTCGACCGGCTTTGGGATCTGGCGATCGAGCTCGAGGACGGTGAGGGAATACTGCGTTTCAGTCGCAAGTTGGCAGACGTATCCGAAGAACGGGTACACCGGATGGATCATCGGCGATTCCTGCTCCGGCTGGACCGCGATGAGGAATTTGTCCGTGACCTGGAAGTTCACGGCGAAACGCTTTTCGCCATCCGGTCGCTGTTTCCGGAATTGCTTGGCCTGGGGAAACTGGATTTGCTGGAGGGACTGGTGGGTGCCGCCGAGGAGGATGCGGATTGGCCGGACTTGTTCGCCCTGGGGGAATTCTGGCTGTTTCGCGGGAACGCCGACCGGTCGCGGGAGTTTTTTCGCATGCTGGCCGGAGCGACGTTCGCTGGGGACCGCGGGAACGGCCTTTCGCTCGGGTTTGTGCGTATGAATCAGGCGTTCTTCAATCGTTACGTGGTCCTGCGCAACCGGGCTTTGGGGCTGGGAACCTATGGGTCCGACGCCCATGTGGCCTATGCGTTTTTCGGAATGCGTGAACGTTTTGAAATCGAGACCCGTGAACAGGCCCGTGATGCCGCGGTCCTGTATTGGAAACATGACGCCCTGGACCGGGGAGAGCCGCAGGCCTTTCGGCGCAACCTGATTGCGGAGCTGGACTCGGATTCGATCCCGCATGGTGAACGGGTGCTCGCCCTGGCGAACGCCGGGTTTCCGGAAGCGATGATGGATGCGGTCGACCGGTACCTGGAAAGCGACGAGAAGGATGAGGCGACCGATCGTTTCCTGATACGGGCGATCAATCGCTACGTCGCTTCGCTCGAGGCGTTTCCACATCTGCGCCCCCGGATGATCGAGTCGGTGGACAGGGTTTTTCATCGGCTGGCCGGAGGAGAATCGCTCGATCATCAGAATGAGGAATTGTTTCAGGAACGGATGAACCTGCTGCATCGCCTGGGAGACCGGGAGCGGGCGAGCAGGCTGATTCGCTCGCGAATGGAGGATCTGCCCGATCGAGATGACGTGAGCCGCTTGTGGGAACGGTTGAATCTGGCCTACAATGTTCAGGACCGGGAAGCGGTGCAGGATGCGTTCGATCAATTGGTCGCGACCGAGGCGGGCCGGGCGTCCTTCGGCCCGGGACGTCTTGATGCCATGCGGAACGAACTGGCCGCCTGGCGCTGGCGCGAGGAGGCCGACGGCGGGGCGCTGGCGGAGCATTTGACCGGGTATTTCGACCGGTTGACCCAGGACGCCGATGAAACCGGGCCGGGCCCGGAGTTTTTTTTCCCGGTCCTCGAATGGTGGGCCTCCGGGTACTTTCCGCCGGACAACCCTTATTTTTCGGGCCCTGAATTGGAGGCGGCATATCAGTCGCTGCAACCGTTCCTTTCCCAGGACGCTTTTCCAGTGGTTCGGGAGGCTATCGAAAACGTCGCCTCTCTCAGCGACGGCGAACGGTTGGGCGCCTTGCGCTTCCTCGAGGTATGCCTGCATTGGTGGCGTGGTGACATCATGACCGCGCGGCTCCGGTTGGCGAGCGCCGTCAGCGAGACCAACGAACCGTACCTGCGCTACCTGGCGGCGTTTTTGTTCGCGCGGGACCTGAGACCCGAGCAAACCGAGAATCTGCTCGCCGGGCTCGACGGCGATGAACGGCTGGATTTTCACCTGGCCGGGTTGCGATTCCTGTTGGCGCGTGGCTTGGAGGACGAGCCCGCCATGGCGCGCGCGGCCCGGTCGCTGGCGCCCGGGATCGTACCCTATGGCGAGGTTGTGGCCTGGGCCGCATTGTTGGCGAATGAAGGGTATGGCCCGGAAAGCATGACGCTCCTCGATGCGGTCGATTTCGCTTCGCTGGATTCTCGCGGGCGCGAACGCTTCACCCGAGCTCTTTTCGCTGCCTTGCGAGCGGCCGGTGGTGCCGATCGGTTGGTCGAAGCCGCGCATTCGGTGTTGCTGACCGAGAGGGAGGAATCGATCGATCCGACGCCGACCGCGCTCCGGCGGGAGGCATTGGAGGTTTTGGAGGAAACGGACGGATTGGAGGATTACCGGGAGTACCTGCAGACAATCAGAGCGGAGTTTCCCGGTTCTTTCCGGCTCCTCCTGCTGGAAGCGGAAAGTTTTGGGGTTGCGGATTTCGAAGATTCGAGGGAACGGCAAAAAGCCCTGGTCGACGAAGCCGCGGCCTTGCGTCACCATGATTTCGATACGCGATTGGATTACGCGCTCTGGTTGAGCGCGAACGGATACGCCGCGGAAGCGGTGGAGGGTGTTGACGCTCTGCTTCGAAACGATGGGCCGGAGGTGCTTTTTAACCTGGATTCCACGTTGTCGATATACGAGGATGCCGGAGAGTTGGAGCGACTGGTCGGGTGGTTCGAACAGTGGGAGGCTCCGGAGGCTCGTTCCATGGATGAGTTTTACGGCATTCAGCCAACCAATCACATCATGGAGGAAATCGGACTCCGTTTGCGGCGACTGGAGCAAACGGAATCCGCCGGAAGGGCCTGGCAAACCGGAATCCGGATCAACCCGGTGAGGTTCACCGAATCGATACGAATCCATTTGGCCGCTTTGTGTTGGGAGGAGGGGGCCTTTGACGAGTATTTCGACCTGCTGGAGGATTACCTGTTCAGGGATCGACCATCGTTTGAGTATGGCATGTGGTTTGTGCAGCCTTTCGCCTCCACCGTGCCGCGTTGGCTCCAGGCGGGTCGTCGCGACCAGGACGGTGAACTGAATGCGCCATTGCTGGAAATGCTGGAGCCCTTGTTTGGGGAACCGGACGGGGCCGATCGCCTCCGCCGGAAGGCCGCCGATTGGAGTCGATCGGATCCGGACGACCGGGTTCGCCAGGTTTTTCAGGTGATCGCCTATCTGCTTTCCGAAAACGAGGGTTACGTGACGAAATGGCGGGAGCTGGACTCCGCCGGAATTCCGGATGCGGTTCGCGAAAAAATGGCAGACTGGTTTCCCGCTCTCCGCGAGCTGACGTCGCCTTGATTGGGGACGATTTAGGTTTTTGACATCGGCAGCGGGAACAGGCAGCCTGTGACGGCATGACTTCAGCCGAATTTATCCAATCGATTGAAAACGATCCCCAACCGGCGTCTGATTTGGGCGCGCCGTTGCGCGCTCTTTGGTGGGACGCCAAAGGGGATTGGGATCGTGCGCACGAGGTGTGCCAGGAGGACGAAGGCTCCGGCGGAGCCTGGGTGCACGCTTACTTGCACCGGAAGGAAGGAGACGAAGGCAACGCTTCCTACTGGTATTCCCGGGCGGGGCGCAAGAAGCCTTCGGTTTCGTTGGATGAGGAATGGCGTGCTATCGTGGATGCCATGCTGACGTAGAAGTGTTGGCTGCGTTAAACCGGGGAACGGGTGAGTGTTACCACTTCTTTATTTGAGAGATTGGACGGAGTAGCCGGTTGGCGACGGCGCCCGGATTGGTGGATCGTCGGGGGCGCCGTGGTCTTGATGACGTTGTCGTTCGTCTGGAACTCGATTACGCGACCGCCGGATTATATTCCCCGGGAACGGGTCTGGGCCCACGTGCGCGATACCGCGCCGGAATACGGATTGGAGCCGGCGTTTGTTTTCGCCATTATCAAGGCCGAGAGCACCTTCAACGCCAATGCGTCAAATAACGGAGCGCGAGGACTGATGCAGTTGCGGAATCCGGCCTGGGAGATGGTGACCGATCGGCCTTTTCGTCACGCCTGGCGTTGGCGGGTGAATGTGGATCAGGGAATCGCCTACCTGGCGTACCTCCGGGATTTCCTGGAGGAGAGGGATGCCTTCTCCTACCCCAACCTGGCGGTATCCTATCGCTACGGTCACAACGCGTTCGCCAGGGCGGATTTTGATATGGAACGCATGCCGTCGCCCAGAAACGAGGTCTATCGGGCGATTTTCTCCGGGAATATCGCGCCGGTGGCTTTGCCCGGTGAATAAAAGAACCGGCCGGAATGGTCCGGCCGGTTCTGGTTGGATTGGTCTCTGCGGGAGGCCTGTTTACGAGGTCGGAACTTCGCTCACGGTCCGCAGCACTCGGGCGGCGATTTGGTAAGGGTCACCCTGCGAGTTCGGACGCCGGTCTTCCAGGTAGCCTTTGTAGCCGTTGTTCACGAAGCTGTGCGGAACCCGGATGGAAGCGCCGCGATCGGCCACTCCCCAGGAGAACTTGTCGATCGATTGGGTCTCGTGGAGCCCGGTCAGACGCAGGTGGTTGTCCGGACCGTAGGCGGCGATATGCTCGTCCTTGTTCCTTTCGAAGGCTTCCATAAGTTTCTTGAAGTAGGCCTCGCCCCCGACCTCGCGCATGTACTTGGTGGAGAAGTTGCAGTGCATGCCGGAGCCGTTCCAGTCGCCCAGGAAGGGCTTGCAGTGCCATTCAACGTCCACCCCGTACTTTTCGCAAAGACGCAGGAGAATGTAGCGGGCCATCCAGATATCGTCGGCGCATTTTCTCGACCCTTTGGCGAAAATCTGAAATTCCCACTGCCCCTTGGCCACCTCGGCGTTGATTCCTTCGTGGTTGATGCCGGCGGTAAGGCAGAGATCCAGATGCTCGTCGACGATCTCACGGGCGGTGTCACCCACGTTGGCATAGCCGACGCCGGTGTAGTATTCCCCCTGCGGATTCGGATAGCCGTCCGTGGGCCAGCCGAGCGGCCGCTTGTCGCGGAAAAGGAAGTATTCCTGCTCAAATCCGAACCAGGCATCCGGATCGTCTTCAATTGTGGCCCGCATATTCGACGGATGCGGCGTCTTGCCGTCGGGCATCATGACCTCGCACAGGACGAGGAACGAGTTGTCCCCGCGGCCGAGATCCGGGTAAAGGGCGACCGGTTTGAGCATGCAGTCGGAGCTATGCCCCTCGGCCTGCTGAGTTGAACTGCCGTCGAATCCCCACAGAGGACAGTCGTCGACTGATTTCGGCGCCTCGGCGGCGATACGGGTTTTCCCGCGGAGATTGGGCACCGGCTGATATCCATCGAGCCAGATGTATTCGAGCTTGTATTTAGCCATAGTTTTGGTGTTTTTGTCTGAGAGTTTGAGAATCAGTTTGAGAATCCCGCTTGCAAAACCCCTTGAGAGGACGAGATTAATTGACTCATCCATGCATTGAGCAGGTGTTGTGCCAAGAAGAAAAAACAAATTGAAATGGTCATTTTTGATCAGCGGATGTGATGCATTTTATTCATCATAGCGAAAAATTGGATTCATGAGGGAAATGAAGGATTCGGCGGTGGCCACCGTTCGCATCGGATACGATGGGCTGGTTCACAAGCGTTACCGGGGGCCGAAAGCGAAAGAGCGTTACGAGAACGAAGTTCGGGTTTTGAGGTACCTGGAAGAGAAGGGATGCGACTTCGTTCCCCGGGTGGTGGAGGAGCATCCTGAGAACCTTTATCTGGTGACTTCGAACGCGGGCCGCATCGTCGCGCGGATCAGCGAGGAGAAGGTGAACGAACTGTTCGACGAACTGCTGCGGTACGGGGTGCAGCACGACGACCGGGCGGCGCGTAATATCACCTACAATCCACAGACCGGGAGGTTCTGCGTCATCGATTTTGAATTCGCCTTGATCACCGAAACCGGTGAGGGTTTGCTGCTTAAGGATGTGGAATCGTCGCAGCGTGACGAAGCGGAAAAGTCCGAATGAGAAAAAACTCCCTCTATGCCAGACACTGAATCCGGAACGGAAAGCAAAGCCCCCCTGAATGCTCGTCTGACCTGGTCGGGATTGACCGATGTGGGGCGGTATCGAAAGAACAACGAAGATGCCTTTCTGGCGTTGACTCTCAACGCACGGGAAGTCACCCGGCTCGGAAAATTGGGTGAGTCGGATTTTGAGCGCGGGGATTTTGTGTTCGCCGTCAGTGACGGGATGGGGGGGCACAAGGCGGGTGAGTTCGCCAGCCGGATCGCGGTGGAGAAGATCACCGAGCTGGCTCCTTCGGTCTTCCGCATGGACGCCATGGGATTGCGCCGGGGATCGGCCGATTTGCTGGATCACCTTTTCAGCGAGATTCACAAGGAGATCATCGCCATGGGCCGGGCGTACGAGGAGTGCCGGGATATGGGGACGACGCTCAGCATGTGCTGGTTTCAGCCGGAGTGGATGCATTTTTGTCATGTCGGCGACAGCCGTATTTATTATCTTCCCAAGGCGGGAGGGATCAAACAGCTGACCCACGACCATACCCACGTCGGCTGGCTTTTGCGGACCGGTCAGATTACCGAAACCCAGGCCCGGTTCCACCCGGGACGAAATCAGCTCAGCCAGGCTCTGGCGGCCGGGCACCAGCGAATCGATACCCAGCAAGGGGCGGTGGGTTATGAGCCCGGCGACCGGTTTGTTTTATGTACTGACGGCTTGATTGACGGACTTTCTCCCAACGGGATCGACCACCTGATCCGCGACCGGCCCGAGCGGGTTCGTCAATGGAGCCGTGCCGAAAGCCTCGTTCGGGAGAGTGTCCTGGGTTCAGGCAGAGACAACACCACGGCGGTCGTGGTGGAGATCCTGGAGTGAGTGAACCGGGTTAAAGCAATTCCAGTTTTCTCTGGTAAAAGCGCACCACCTCGGTCGGGCTGGCCGTGAAAAGCAGGTAATCCAGCATCCAGGGGGGGGTGCGCCCGGTTTCCACCATTTTTTCGACCTGACCGCGGAGGGAATCCCAGTGGCGACTACTGAAGAAAACCATGGGGGCACGCGGTCGGATTCCCAGCTTCAGGTTGCAGAGTTCGATGCCGATTTCCTCCAAGGTGCCGACTCCGCCGACGTTGAAGATACAGAAGTCCGCCAGCTCGAACCACTTCTGACGGTTGTGCCGGGCGGTTTCCTGGAAGGTGTTGAAGAAATCGACCTCGATTACGTCCTCCACCGCCTCCAACTCGAGAAAGCAGGCCCCGCGCAGGCACCCTTGCTTGCGGGCGGTTTCGGTGGCGTGTTCCATTATCCCGCCGCCCCCGCCGGTCAATACCCCGACCCGGCGCCCGAAAAATTCCACCAGGGTGTTGAGCAGATTCTCCATATTGGATTTGACCTCGGAAGTCAGGGGCTCGCCGGATCCGTAGAACGCCAGGATGGTGGAAGCCTGGAATTGCCTGAGGTGTTCTTCCCGGATGAAAAAGCCTCGATCCTTCTTGTAGGTGTGAACGAATAACGTGTCGAACCGCTCGTTGTACCAGTACACCTCCAGGCCCATTTCACGGTAGGTTTCCAACTGAGCCTGGGCGCGCTCAGGCAGGAAAAAGGCATGGGTACGGGATGCGTTGCGGAAAATGAGGCGTTTCAGGTGCAGGGATTTACCGCGGGCGAGGATTTCGATGTGTTCCGACAGATTGGGAAAGGTTTGCATCACCAGAGTGTCCGCCTCGCCGTCGGCCTGGGACAGGGCCTGGGAAAGCGTTTGATAACCCCGCACCTCCTGGCGCAGGGTCCGGCGGCGGATGGTCTTGTTGGCGAGGGGAAGAACCAGGCTTTCGTTGGCGTCCCAGGGACTTTGTCCTTTGAGCTCGATATTCGCTCGGGGCCGGACGCGTTTGTCGCTCTCGAGCGGCGTCTCCGCCAGTCCTTCGTAGACCGACTTGAGGTCGCGCTGGAAGGAGGCCCGTTTCGCCCGCAGGGAATCGGTTTCGATCCGGCTTGGTTTCGGAGCGTGGTAAATGTCGAGAGAAACCACCGGGTTGACCACCGTTTGATCGCTGGCGTTGTAGATCTCGAGCATCACGTTGGTGCCGAAGGTCTTCACCGGGTCCAGAAGCACCGCCCCGGTGTGTACCCCGAAGTGGTCGCTGCTCCGTCGCAGTACCGCGTAGTGTTCGGGAAGATACATCGAGCAACTGGTGAGAATTCCCGAATCCGGAGGAATGGCCAGGTTTTCCACCGGCTCGCGAATCTGAATCTTATCGAGGTAGGAGCGGGGGCGGTCCCCGGAAATCAAGGCGGCCAATTCGCGTTCGGCGATTTCCGAGGGAATGGAATAGGAGGCCCGATGGGGGGTGAAATAAACCTGACCCAATCGGTCGATGGATACCGTGTTGGGAAGTTTGATACGGTTCTCGTGCACGGCTTCCCAGATTTCATTGGAGGTCAGCTTGGATTGCTCCGGAGCCAGAAAAAGGCGGCCCACCCGGATGCCGGGAGTGAGCAGGCGCATGAAGCAGTTGCCGGTGGGAAAGCGCCGGTCGATGACAAACGCCTCGCAAAGGACCCGGATGGCGCGGCCTTTGATCTCGGGTTCGGACTTGAGCAGGATTTCCGTGCCGACACGCGCCAGACGGGAACGTTCGCTGAATTGAATCTGCTCGAGGCGTTCGGCGAGAAACGCGCGTTCGCCGGGGTCGGGCACCGGAAACTCCACCTCCAGGCGAAGGGTATCGCGATCCTTGATTTCCTGGGTGATGATAATGCCGTCCCGGCTGATCCAGAAGCGGGATGGATCGGGTTTGGCCGTGGTCTTGCGTCGGGTCTTGGGCATGGTGAAAGGTTGTTCTCCCTGAAGGGTTGTCACCCAACCAGATGTGGCGTTCGATGTAAAGACGGCGCGCCGGATGGGGGCTATTTTCGCCGAGCCGAGAGAACCTGGAATTTCTGGCCCATGTTTCCCGGATGAATTAACTGGTGCAGCCGTTGGCGGTCGGGATCCGGGAGGCCGGGGTTGCGGGCGATGATTCTTTCGATGGCGTCGGCGGCGTGGCGAACGAAAAACGCTTCCTGGCCGAGCAACTCGATCCCGGAAAATCCGTGCCGGTCGAGGATTTCGCGCATCCAGTCCCAGCAGATGTGTCCGGTAATGTCCCGCTCCCCCGGATCATTAAGGATCGAGCTCGTTTGCCGGTGCCGGGAGTAGCCGCGCAAGGTGCCTTGAGGATGTTCGTGCAGCAATTGCTCCGAGCTTTTCCCGTAATCGAAGGCCAGGAAAAGCCCGTTCCAGGTCCCGCCGGCGAGGGACTCCAGGAGTTCGGCGGCACCGATGGGCAGATCCACGGTGTGGTTTTCCGGGGCGTCCTCCGGCAGATGATGGATCCAGGCGGCGCAGGGCGGCGAAAGTTCCTCAAGCACGGTTTCCCGGAATCGACCGGGTTCGGCGCCGGTCGTGATTCCGGCTTCGCGCCACGAACCTCGATGAAATCGGACCCGGTGGAAGGGCTGGGCGTCGAACAATTCGTTGGAAAAAAGGACCGCCTTCCGCGGCAGGGACGTCGGTTGACCGTACCCGCGGGCGATCAGGTCGCGAAACGGCGCGGGTGCGGTCTCCCACAGGGATCCTTGCCGGTCTACCCCAAGCTCGACCCAGACGTGGTCCGCCGCGGCTTCGAAGCCCAGGAGATTCGTGGCGGCGGTCGATACGAGGTCGGCGAAAACCGTTCCGGTGGAATAGGCGGTGAAAAAATCGGTCCCGGGCCGGGTTCCGATGCGGTCCCGCTCGCGGCGGTAATAGCCGCCGTCTTCGTCGTAGAGCGCCATTCGCATGAATTCCGCGAAGGTGATCGCCCCCGTGGATCGAATCCGGCGGGAGATCCGGGAGGCCAGAGGCTCCGGTCGGTGTCCGGGTTCTTCATCCATGGCTTTGACAGATCGACTTTTCAGCACAATATGTGGTTTGCGTCATACGGGTAAATCCATTCGAATCATCCCCGCAGCCACCATGTTCAAGCGCAATCTGTTTTTCTTCGTTCTCTTCCTGGTCCTGGCGAATATCATATTCGGCGCCTATCAGTTGTCGCAACGCAGGACGACATCGTTCAGCGGGGAGTACTATTCAAGTCTATCTCATTTCGGTCAGGTGCTGAGAATCATTCACGAGAAATACGTGGACGAGGACGCGGTCGACTACGATACCTTGATCAACGCGGCGCTGGAAGGCATGTTGAGTTCGCTCGATCCCCATTCCCAGTACCTTTCGAGCGAGAAGTTTACCGCGCTCCAGGAGGAGACTCAGCAGCAATACGGCGGCATCGGTATTCAAATCGAAAATCGCGACGGTCGCGTGACGGTGGTGTCTCCCATTGCCAACACTCCGGGCGAGGCGGCCGGCATTCTTCCGGGGGACCAGATTGTTCGTGTGGACGGCGAGAATACGGAAGGTTACACCAGCGACCGGATGGTGGAGCTTCTGCGCGGCGCGCCGGGAGCTTCGGTACGGTTGACCCTCTACCGGCCGAAAACCGAGGAGTTGTTGGAAATGACCATCGTGCGTGAGATCATCGCGCTGGAAAGCGTCCGTGATGTCGCGTTGCTCGATGACGGGATCGGCTACATCAGGGTCACCCAGTTCGGCGAGCGCACCGGAACGGAGTTCGCCGGCGCTGTGGAGCGTCTGGAGAACGACGGCATGCGCGGTCTGATCATCGACCTGCGCAACAATCCCGGGGGATTATTGTCCGCTTCGGTCGATGTGGCGGGAGTTTTCTTCGATCGTGGCGAAATGGTGGTTTACACCCAGGGCCGCGATCGGGAATCGCGTCGCGAAATCCGTTCGCGTACCCCCGCCCGCGAGCGCGAGTACCCGATCGTGGTTTTGATTAATTCCGGATCCGCCAGCGCTTCGGAGATCGTGGCGGGCGCGCTGCGCGACACCAGGCGCGCGGTGATTGTGGGCGAAACTTCGTTTGGCAAGGGATCGGTGCAAAGTGTCGAACCTCTGCGTAACGGCGACGCGTTGCGCTACACTTCCGCCCGTTACTACACGCCGGCCGGGGTGACCATTCATGAAAAAGGGGTCGCTCCCGACATCCTGGTCGATCTTCCGATCGAAGAGGAAGCCAGGCTGCTGCAACAGCGCAGCCGGCCCGATCTCTCCCCGGAGGAGTTCGAGGAACGTTTCGGTTTCGCGCCCATTGAGGACAAGCAGTTGACCGCGGCGATCGATGTGCTCAAAGGGATTTTTCTCTACGCCGACCTGGGCCGGTTGTCGGGAATGTGAGGATACTCGGGATAGAGAGTTCCTGCGACGAATCGGCGCTGGCGCTGTTCGACGACCGATCGGGAGTCAGGGGACAATGGATATCCAGTCAGATTTCCCTGCATCGCGAATACGGCGGGGTGGTTCCGGATCTGGCCAGTCGTGAGCACCTGCGAAACTTCCCCGAGCTCTTGCGTCGGATGGAGAGCGATGCCAACGGCGCCGAATTCGATCGTATCGCCGTCACCCTGGGACCCGGTCTTGCGGGATGCCTGGCGATGGGGATCGCGCTCGCTCACAGTCTTCAGGTCTCCTCGCGGGCGCCGCTGGCGGGGGTGAATCATTTGCGGGCACATGTCTTTTCCCCCTTTATTCCGCTGCACGAGGAAGACCCGGGGGACTTTGAGAATCGGCTGCGGAGCTTGCTGCCCCACCTGGGTTTGCTGGTTTCCGGCGGAAACACGCTTCTGGTCTCTCTCGACCGGGAGTTGCGTCCCAAATTGCTGGGAGGGACGGTGGACGATGCCGCGGGCGAGGCGCTCGACAAGGGAGCCAAACTCTTGGGTTTACCTTATCCCGGCGGACCGGAGATCGAAAAACTCGCCCTCGAGGGGGATTCCGGTGCCTTCGCCTTTCCCCGGGCGTTTTCCGGACAGCGAACGCTGAAGTTCAGCTTCTCCGGTCTGAAGACCAGCTTGCGGTATCGTCTGGCCGAGATGCCGGAGAACGAAATCGTCGCCCGGCGGGCCGATCTGTGCGCCAGTTATCAGGAGGCGGTGGTGGAAGCTCTGGTTTCCAAAACGAATCAGGCCCTGGAATCCGGTCCGGTGGCCAGTCTGGGGCTTTCCGGGGGCGTGGCCAATAACCGTTCTCTGCGCGATCGTTTGAGCCGGCTGGCCGGGGAACGGGATATTCCCTTTTTCGCGGCGCGGCCGGAACACTCCGGAGACAACGCGGCCATGATCGCTTTCGCCGCCCGCTATGATCCCGCCGGGGTCGTGCCGGAGGGAGATCCGGCCTTTCGCATGGATCCGTCGTGGGAACCGTTCGAGGATGCCGGGATCGCCCCTTGAGGCTCCCTTGCGTCCCGGAATTTACTTCAATTCCAGGTTGGTCAGTCCCGGGTTTTTACCGGAGGGCGGCATGAGGATCCAGAGGACCAGGTAAACAATGATCCCCGGGAAACCCACGCTGAAGATCGTCAGCAGCGCATATATTACCCGCACCAGCGTCGGGTCCCACTTGAGGTAGGCGGCCAGCCCGCCGCATACGCCGGCCAGAATACGATCTGTGTCCGATCTTACCAGCGCCATGATCTCACCACCCGATGGCGGGCCGGGTGCCTTGTTTGGTGATCATCACTTCGTCCTCCCAGACGGCCAGGCCGCTGGTGATTTCGGTCATGGCCAGTTGGAAGATGTAGGTGGCCTGACGGGTCCTCCCGGCCTGAACCTGATCTTCCATGATACGACCGGACAGGGTGAAATAGGGACGGCGTTGTTCGCTGGGACGGTCCTCCATGAATTCCTGGAACTCCCGTTCCGTCTGTGCCAGGGGATCTTCCACCCGCCCGCCCAGGCCGATGGTGGTCGTGGTTAACACTTTGCCGCTTTGATTGAGATCCCGGCGGATTTTTCCCGTAAGCATGTTGGTGTCCACCTGAATGCTCGTGTGGTTGGAAATACGGCTGACCGCCATAACCGACGGTTGCTCCGGCGCCCGTTCGAGGACCCCCGAGGCCAGGAGTGAATCGATCATGCGGTCGGCCGCTTCGTTCCAATCCTGGATGTTGATGTCGTCCAGGGTGACAATGGTGCGCGGACCCGCGGAGTCGACGTAAGTCGCCGAGCGGCATCCGGCCCCGATCAGGGTCAGGCAGAGCCCGGCGACGGCCAGCGAGGCAAGGGCTCGAAAACGAAATCGGGTTTCGGGTTGGACGGCGGATTGCTTCATGACGAGATAAAGTTTGTGGTTCGGTTATCGGTTGGGACCGCCGGAAACACGGACGGGTCCCGCTTTATTGAAAATTGACCGGAAGTTCGTGTTGGTTATCGGGTCGAGTTCATCAGGTTGAGGCGAAAATCCGTCACCCGCGGACTCGGCGCTACCCCGGTAATGGAAACGATTTCACCGCCTTCCATCTGCAGAGTGCGCCAGGGGGTGGTGGCCTGCTGCACGATCATGCCTTCGTTGTCGTACCACTGGAACTGGTAGTTGAATCGCCGCAGTCCCTGGCGGGTGTTGCGGAGCTCCACCTGAACGCGCAAAAGGTCGTTGCTGACGGTGGCTTCGTTTACCCCGCGTACTTCGATGATGCGGGCCAGACGGCGGTCGGTGGTGATGCGTTCATCCTCCACCACGTTGGGCTGGCCGCGCCACTCGGCGGGTTGCACGGTGTCGACCGTGGAGGTCTGGCAGGCGGCGCCCGCCAGCAGCAGAGCCGCGACCGGTAGTGTGATGGCTAGGCGAAGGAGATTGGGTGCTTTCATTGTAGTGTGAACTGGTGGACGACCAGGGGCGTGCCGCGCGAGATCGATTTAACGTAGATTACATTAACGATTCCCGGCTCGATCTCAACCTCAATGTTCGATGAGGAGCCGGCGGTGCTCAGCGTTAGTTGACGGTCTTCCGGAGTTGGAATGCGGCAGAGGTGAAACTCCTTGGGAAGCGTTTGCCACATCCGGGTGTCCGCCTGGTTCATCGCGATCTGGTAGACGATTCCACCGAGGTAAACCAGGGCGCCCAGGATGCCGCTGTCACGGGTGGCTTCCGACACCGCGTATTGAGCGGCGGCTTTGGCGGCGGTCGACAGGAGGGTTTTGGTGATCACGATCGGCATCTCATTCTGGAATTCCTGGGCCACGATACTGTCCATGCTGGCCAGGCGGGCCGAGCGGTGGACGCCGTCAGAAGTCGTCACGGTGAGCGGAGCGTCGTGCCGTCCGCGGAAACGAAGGTCGGGAAAGGCCGCCCCGATGTAGGGGACGTCCCGGGACAGTCCCCAGATCGCCAGATCGATGCGGACTTCCTCCCGTACGGGCCCGCGCCCGGTTTCAAAGAGCACGTAGGTGGTGGCCGGGGTCGGACGTCCCATCAGGATCTCATGTATCAACGCGATATCCTGGATGACATATTCGTTCTCCCTGATCATGGCGCCGACCCGTTCAAAAGACAGCCGGGCGCGTTCGAGTTCGCTGCCCAGACTCCAGGGGTGAGCCATGAAATACAAGGCCTCCAGGTAAACGGCAAAGGGGTTGACGTAGTCCGCGTAGGCGTGCAGCGCCTCGAGGTGCGCGTAGGTTTCGTTCAGCTGGCTCCGGAATCGTTCGTCGGTCATCGACCGATCGACGTCGACACCGTCCTTTCCGGCTTCCTCTTGGGCTTCCTGGCGGGCCTGTTCGATTCTGCGGGCGTTGTTCTGCACCGCGTCGCGCTGACGTAGAAACGACCGGTTGAGTTCCACACGCGCGTTTTCCAGGTCGCCGAGCGCCATGTAGTTCAGGGCCTTGTAGGTGTGCAGCATGATGGCGTCGTAGGCGTACCCTTCGTAAGGCAGTGCGTTCAGGTTGGTGATCGCCGCCGCCGCGGATACACCGAGGCGCACCCGGGCCCGTTCCTCGTATTCGCTGATGCGCTGGGCGGCGGCGTCGAAAGCGTGGTTGCTCTCTTCGTATTCTCCCGCCATCCGGAGCGCGGCGCCGAGCTCCAGGTACCAGAGAACGGCGTTGCGTCCCCCGTCGCCGCGGTCCGCGGCGTCGGAGGTCAACCTCACCGCCCGGTCGATATCGGCGGATTCCCAGGCGGTGTTCAGGCTGGCGACGCTGTGGGAGTACGAGGCGCAGCCGTTGGCCAAAAAGACCAGAGCCAGGAGGGCCGCGCCGAAAAGAATGGGGTTTTCGGGACGACGTGGCGCGACGGACAAAGCGGCCGGCGGCGGCTTACGGGTTTTTACGCCGTAAGACATGGAGGCGTTCAATCCCGTAATCTTCCTCGATCAGGGCGGTGGAAACCAACGGGTTTACCCGGTTGATCACCACTTCACCGACCGGGACCTCTTCCCGTCCAAGGGATATTCCGGTGCCGGGATCGATCAATTCATCGCCGATCGCGAACACCTCCCAGGTTTCGCCCGGAACCATGCCGGCGCCGTCTCCGCGGTTGATGGTCACCTGGTTGCCCGTCTTGGCGAGCACGGTCGCCGGGTGGGTGACGTCGATCACCCGCAGGGCGATCCGCTCGGCCATCTCGCGGGTGATGGCCACCAGCATTCGATCGCTCAGATCGCCGTCGCGAGAGAGATGCCCGGCCTGCTCGGCCACGTCCCGGTTGCTGATTTGAAAGTTGGCCGATTCCAGCAAGCGCCCGTCGGCGGCGTTGTAGATCCGCGCCACGGTGGAAAAGCGCACGATTCGCCGCTGGGCGCGTTGTCCGATTGCTTCGAACTCAGCCGTCTCGACGTAGTCTTGAAAGTCGTCCACCACCGGGACCAGGATGTAGTTGACCCCGGATACGCGCAGTTCGGGGGCGTCAGCCGGGCGTTCGGCGATCAATCCGGATTCCGCCAGGTCCTGTTCCCGCAGGATCGCGGGCAGGTCGCTGCGGCCGACGATCTGGAATTTCCGCGTGTTGTTGATGCGATCGATCAATTGGCCGTCGAGCGCTTCCAGCACGCGGTTCATCGCAATGGTTTTCCCGGACTGACTGACGGACTCACGAACCGCCGGGTTGACCTGCACGTCGCTGATGCCGAGGGTGTCGAGTTGCTGCGCCGATGACGGTGCGACCGCGGCGGCCGCGAAGGCAAGGAAAAGCAGGGGAAAGTGATGTATCGGTTTTTTCATGGCATTAAATAGGCTTTGGGTTTTTTAGCGTCCGAGTTGCGGATAGAGACGGGGATACCGGTTTTCAATGGTGAGACCTTCTTCGGTATCGACCCGGATGTCGATGCGGAAACCGCTCTGACGCAGCTGTTCGGCGTGCCCGCGGAGAACTTCGATTTCGGCCTCCGTCAGCCGGGCTCCGGTTTGCAAATCATCGAGAAATTCCGTGTACTCCCGCCACCGGGCCACGCCCTCGGCGGAGGGTTCCAGGGCGACGTTCAGGTGGAAATCCGGGTAAAGGTTCACCATTCGCTCCCAGTCGGCGAAGCCGTCGCGGCTCAGCCGCATCCGCTGCAGGCCGGGACGGGCCTGCAGGGCTCCCGGGGCACTGCCGACCACGATACCGTCGAGTTCCACCGTAACCGATTGAGGGACCATCTCATGGTCGGTGTTGCTCAGCGTGACCACGCCGTCACGGGAGACATTGACGTGGGGAATGCGCAGGTTTCGCAGCGAGATATCGACCTGAAACGGAACTTCGGCCGGGCGTTCCGCGAAAATGGCAGGGGGGCCTTCGACGGTGCGCGTCGCCAGGCCTAAGGCCAGTTGAGCGGAAGCGCGGTCGAGCAACTCGTTGGGGAGGTCGTTGGTCTGACGGTTGAGGTTCGGACTGGTCCGCTCGTTATGAGTGACTCGCACCGTGTCGGCGAGGAGGCTTCCTCCTTCCCAGCCGTCGAACAGACGGTAGGTGGCACGCAACACGTGTTCGGTGCTGACCACATCGACTCCGTGCCCCTGGTAATGGCGGAGATTGCGTCCGAACGAGGAAATCGTCACCGCCAGGATGGCGTCGGCGTCAAGGTTCCGCGCCAGGCTGGCGGCCGAGGTGCGGCTGGAAAGCAGGGCGTCGAGATCCCGTTCCGGATCGGCGGCAATGGCCTCCAGCAGGATTTCACGGCTCATAATCGAGTAACCGAGTTCGGTGACGCGCGCCGTAATGAGATCCTCCAGCAGACCGGCTTTTTCCTCGAACTCCGGTCCGGCTCGATTCTGCACGATGATGGCGGCGGTAAGGGGACTGGAATCGGCTTGCGCACCGCCCGGCGCGCCGAGGAAAGTCATAAGGACGCCTGTCAGGAGAAGAGCCGGCCGAACCGGGTGGTGAAACAAATTCATGAGCGACACCGATGTTGAAATTAGAAACGCCCTTCGCGGGTCGTGGTCAAGGTCTTTGGACACGCGGTTTTGGGGAATGTTTTCCTGATTTTTCTTTCGAGTGTTCAACGCCGCACGGCCACCATGCGAAAGGCGCCCAGAAAGCTGCTCCCGCAGCGGATGTTCCAGTGTTCTTCCTCAAGCCCGAGGAGGCGAGGCAACTCGTCTCCTCGGAAGCCGGCCCGAATGCTGACCTGTCCGTCGTGCCAGCTCACCCGATTAAGGTGGAAAGGTTTGAGGAGTCGGAACTGCTTGAGGTGAAGCGGGCGCCGGCACGGCTCGCAGGCCAGAATAAGGCGGGGGCCGGTACGAAGGCTGCGTCCGATTTCGCGCAGTTCCCGGTCTTCGAATTGGTGCAGAATCAGGTTGGCCAGAACGAAATCGTATCGGCCGAAGTCTGAAAACGCGGTGATGTCCTCGCGGCGCCAGCCCCAGGTTTTCGGCCAGTGCGAAGGGCGTTCCCACAGATCCAGGCCATCGATACGAACGGTGGACGGAAGACGTTTACGTTTCCTGAGATGGTGTCCGAGCCAACCGTCGCCCGCCCCGATTTCCAGTCCGGTCTCGTTTGAGGTCACGGCGTTGGCCAAATTCCGGCCGATCCAGCGAAAATTACCCATGAGGAGATTGATCAATCGCAGGTCCCGCCGGTTGCGCAGGGCGTCGGGGTGATCCTGCGGCAGGGAATCGAGGATTTCCGGCCGGACCTCGCGGTGTTGCGGAAAAAGTGTCACGTGTGCGCGGCGCGGTTGCGGGCGGCCATTTCTTCAATGGTGTCCAGAGTTTTCCGAACGGCTCCCCGGTTTGCCGCGTGCCATTCGCGGGCTCGTGCCGCCATGCGGGCCCGTTCTTCCGGACGGGAGAGCAGTGGCAAGGCCTGTTCTATGAGATCGGTTTCGTCGCCCACCACCACCGCCGCGCCCGCATCCACCAACTGGCGCGCGATCAGGCGAAAGTTGGTCATGTAGGGACCGTAAAGCAGCGGTTTGCCGAAAGCGGCGGCTTCAATCGGTGTTTGTCCGCCATGATTAGGAGGGAGGCTTTTCCCCACAAAGACCAGGTCGGCAAGTTGTGTGAGCCGCAGCAGTTCGCCGGTGGTGTCGGCCACCGCGACGTCGACGACGTCACTGGCCGCACCTTGACTGCGAAAATGGAAACTGAATGGGAATCCTTCCAGGGTACGGCGGACCTCCGTCCGGCGTTCCATGTGACGGGGAACCAGGAGCAACCTGCAGTTCAGTCCTTCTTCCCGCGCGCGGCCGAGCGTGCGCAGCAGCGTCTCTTCCTCTCCCGGCCAGGTGGACGATCCGAGCAGGAGGATGGGAGGAGGGGAGTTCTTCGCCGTTTCGGACAGCCCCAACTCGCGCAGGAGGGAGTCCTTCCGGGCATCGTTCAGGATCGGTTCCAGATTGACGTCCAGTTTGATGTTACCGCTGACCGTCACCGTCCCGGCAGTTGCTCCGAGTTCGTTGAACCTCTTGGCGTCGTCCTCGGATGCGGCCAGAATTCGGGAGAACTTTCCCAGGAGGCGGGGAGTGAGGAATGCCAGGGCTGATAGGCGCCCGAAGGAGCGATCCGATATCCGGCCGTTGATCAGCAGCAGCGGCACTCGTCGGGCGGCGGCCTGATGGAGATGTTCCGGCCAGAGCTCGGATTCCATCAAAAGACAGAGGTCCGGCTGAACCCGATTCCATGCGCGCCGGCTGAAGGGCCAGAAATCAAGCGGGAAATAGGCCAGGCCGATCAACTGGTCGCGATAACGTTCGCGCGCCAGGGCGTAGCCGGTGCTGGTGGTGGTGGTGAGAAAGACCTCGTAGTCCGGTCGCGTCGCCAGCGCCCTCAGGATGGGAACAACCCCGAGAATCTCTCCCACGCTGACCGCCTGGATCCAAACTCGTCGAACCCCTGCTTTCTTGGGCGGCAGGCCGTTGATGATTCCCAGGCGGGTCAGAAACCCATCGCGGTAGCCCCCCCTTTTTTTCATGCGCAGCAGGTAGCGCGGCAGAAGAATCATTAACAAAGGAAGAAAAACAATACGGTAGGCCCAAATCATAGTCCGGGAACACCGTAAGGCGAAACCAACCGCGGCATAAAGCCTGTTTTACATCCATCCGCGGGAGTTCATCAAAACCCGTCTTGAATCTTCGCCATTTCCTTTTCCATACAGGGGCGGCAAATACCGTGACTGATCGACACTCCGGGAAAACGGGCCATGAGTTCCTCAATCCGGGTGTCTTTGTCCGCACACCAGACACAGACCGAAATCGTTCCGGACATGGGGTCGGCGACGGGGAGGTCGGTCCCGGATTCAGGGACCGACGGTGGATCGGGTTGTTCGGAAGATTGCATTTCGTCGGGTAGTCGTCGGCCGTTTCAGCCGAAGTTTGGAGAGAATCAGTCCTTCCGGCCGGCCGACTTCCGGCCGGCGGCGGGTGGATCCAGTGCGCCGCGCTCGATTCGATCGAGTTGCAACTCGATCGCCGTCCGCAGCAGCACCGAGCGCGGGAGGTTGAGACGTTTTGCGGTTCGGGAAATGCGTTCGGCCAAATTCTCATCGATCCGCAGGGGAATGGATCTTGCCTTCATGCGCAGAACGTAGAAATTTTGTATACGTTAGGTCAATCGAAAAAAATTATGGCGCCTGAGCCGCGGATATCGTCCGGTTCGCGGCGGATCGATTCAGTGCGGCGGCGATTTTATTTTTTTCCCGGGTCGGCCTGACGGTGATAGCGGGTGGCGGCGGATTCGGGTTGGGGGACCTCCGGAGGCCATTGGGCGGGATGTTCGAGGATTTCACAGACCACACGCCGGGCGCCATCGAGCCGCGAGGAAAATCTGAGAGTGGTATCGTTTTGCCTGACGGCGTAGATCGGCTGGCCGAGCGGATTGAAGGAGAAACTCACCTCGAAGGGAGTTTTTAGGTCGATGACGGCCAGGATGACGTCGTCGGAGCCCAGCTGATAAAGGCGTTCTCCGTCGAATCGGATCCGAGTTTCGGCCAGCGCCAGGATGTCGCGGGACCCCACATAAAAAAAGATCTCGAAGCCGGTTTTTATGACGGTGAACACGATGGCAAATACCAGGCCGGCATAGCCGTCGCCGCGCACCGCCATAAGAATGCCGAAGATCCAGAACGGGATTCCGATCAGCAACCATAACCCCATGCGCATCGTGGTGTACTTGATGTGATCGCGACGGATCTTAGCGGGATGTTCAAAGGTTTCGGTCATGTAGGGATCGATAGTCGACACCCGCCTGAAGGCGGCAAGCGGAAACAGGGCTCATTCAGCCCCGCAACCGGTTTTCGATCAGGTGGGTGGCGGCAATGCGCCGGAAGCTTGCCACCTGTTCCCGGCACCACGCCGAATCGCGATGATTTTCGGCGGCCATCAAGCGGGCGGCTTCCGGCGCCGCTTCGCTGCTGGCGGCGGCGTCCAGAATTATGGCGCGGGTGCGGCGGGCGAGGACGTCGTAGACCGTGCGGGCCATTTCGTGGCGCGCCGCCCAAACGATTTCCGCTTTGCCGACCGGCAGGCGAGGGTGGAGTGTTTCCGTCAGTTCCGGGGATTCCTTTTTTACGGCTTCAATGGCCGGGGCGTCCGCCCCGTAAACGGCCAGCGGACCGGCCGAGCTTTCTCCGGACAAGGCTCCGTGCAGCGGAAGGTGGGCGGTGGGGCAGCGGCGCGATGAGAACCCGGCAACCTGCTCGCCGCGGTTCACCACGTCCTCCGCCATCTGGCGATAGGTGGTCCATTTGCCTCCGGTGACGGTAAGGAGTCCGGTGGGAGAGACGACGATGGTGTGGTCCCGCGACAAGCCGGCGGTGCCCTGACCGCCCTTGCGTGAAACGAGAGGTCGAAGACCGGAGAAAACGCTTAGAACATCGGAGTTTTGCGGGTCTTTTTTGAGGTATTTCGCGGCGTGCTCCATGAGGAATTGAAGCTCGTCTTTTCGGGGCGCCGGTTCGGGATCGGCCGAGGGTACCGGGATGTCGGTGGTCCCGACGATAACCCGGTCATGCCAGGGAATGGCGAAAAGCACGCGGCCGTCGGCGGTCTTCGGCACCATCAAGGCGTCGGGTCCAGACAGGAATTCACTGGGCAGGACCAGGTGGGAGCCTCGACTGAAAACCAGCAGCGGCTCCGCCTTGGCATCATCGAGAAGCCGGACGGAGTCGGTGAAAACCCCGGTCGCATTGACCACTGCCTTGCCGCGTATTTCCAGTGCTTCGGCCGACTCCCGGTCGCGCAGAACGATGCCGGCGACCCGTTCGCCTTCGTGTATAAACCCGGTAACCTCCGCCTGGTTGAGAACGGCCGCTCCATGTTCCGCCGCGGTTTGGGCCAGATTGACCGCCAGACGGGCGTCGTCGAATTGTGCATCGTAGTAAAGAATTCCGCCGCTCAGGCCCTCCGGCTCCACGTTGGGAAGGCGTTTCAGGGTTTCACGCTTCGAAAGGGTTTGGGAAGAGCCCAGACTCAGCTTCCCCGCCAGCCGGTCATACAGCTTCAATCCAATCCCGTAGAATGGCTTGTCGAGCCGGCGATAGACCGGAATTACGAAC
>PXBO01000049.1 GCA_003566885.1 Opitutia bacterium
CTCCTCAGAATCGTGCGAATCTCCGTGTCGGGAAAATCCACCGAAATAGTCTCTATCGGCTCATCCTGAACCTCGGCCAGTTCCTGTTCTGATTCGATGACGAGCAAGTCTTCCTCCTGGTCAACCCCTTCCTGATCTACCAGCGCTTCTCCGCTCTCCATGTCGGCACCGGTTGACATCTCCTGAGAATCGTCCCCTTCAGGCAACTCCCGCATGGCGTTTGTCGCCGCCAGTGCGATCGATTCTCCCCGATCCGGAGCGGCGTCCAGGGCTCCGTCAACGATCGGTTCGATCGCCTCCGGAGCAACTCTCACAGCGGCATAAACCACATCAGCGGTTCGCTCGGGGTCAGGCAGGCCCGTCACCACGCTGCGCACGATGGCCCGAGCGGATGCCGGATATTCATCCAGCAGAGCCACAATTATCTCTTCGAACCGTTCCGGTTGCTCGGATACCGCCGCGGTAACGACTTCAAATATCTCGGCCTCCGGCGGAGCTTCGGCAACGCTCCCCACGATAGACTCGACGGAGAATGCCTCCGTCCGATCCGCTTCCTCACTATTCAGCGGGAATGTTGCCACGGTGCAGGCAAATACCAAAAGCACCAGTTGTAAGGGGGTCTTTGTTTTCATAATATCTGGATCAAAGGTTGTTCTCAATCTCCTCATCATTTAGCCGCAACGTATAGGACGAGGCTGTAACCGCCTCGATCCTCACCTGGTAGGTTCGCCCTTCATGTTGAACAGGCAAATAGTCACCCGGGCCGACCCGTCGGCCCTGCAGTAGCAAATATCTAACTCCACCCATTTGAATGGATCCGTCGACGGAGATTCCTGATGCAATTCGGGCCAGGACGCTCCGGGTCGTTTCCCCGGGCGCCACTAGCGTGTCAGCTCTCGGGTGAAATGGATGTGTCACCATCCCTTCAGTCATCTCCTCCAGTGTCCTCAAGTCAGGATACACCAATAACCTGGCCTTGCTGATAACATTAAGGCGGTCATCCGGGGTGCGCACCTGGGCCTGTAATGTCTGAACGCTGAGCGCAGACAGAAAGGCGGAAACCAGAATAATCAATAAGCGTTTTTTATTCATGGGCGTCCAAGCAACTCCAGGTTAATGGCCAAACGCACGGCGGAAGAATCCGGCCGCTGGGCACGAACGATCTCCATTTGGGTGAACCGGGCGAAATGGCGTCCGCTTTCCACCCGATAAATAAACTCCAGCACGTTTGGATAGTTCCCCTCCACCGCGATATCATATCGTACGGGGACATATTCAGGCGCTTCCCCTTCCGTCGGCGGCGAAGGCGTACCTCGTTGGGTAAGATCGGTTATGCTGACCCCGCTTTCACTCTCGAGCCGGTAGAAGTATTGCAGGTTCCTCGCCAATTCGGCCGGGTTAACCAACCGCACCGACACTTCTTCGGTCAATTCTCCAAGATCCGCCAAATGCCGCTCAAGGTCCAATGCGTTCTTAATATTCTCATCGATGCGCGCGCCCTCGCGTTCCATCTGCTGAAGTTCGGTCCGGGCATCGGAAAGGCCCGAGCCGCGAGCCACAATGAACAGAATGATTACAATCGAGCACAACCCGCAAACAAACAGGGTCGGATATTGGCGAAACCGGGCAATGATGGTGCTGATATTCATCGAATTAACTCGCTTCCTCCTCGGGACGAACCAGAGACAACAGAAAATCAAATGAGAGTGTATCCGTATCTGGATTACGCGTAACGGATCTCACGTTGACGTGGCTCACTCTCTGGGAAAAGTAGGGGTCCTCGCTAAAAAATCGCTCATACTCGGAGACGATATTCGTAGCATCGTCCGAAGCGCCGATGACCCGTCCGGTCACCGCCAACTCGCCGCCCGCCGCAACGATCCGATAGTTTATTCTGGAAAAAACAATCCGATCGGGAATGGTTCGAGCCAGCTGGGAAAGGAGATCGGAAACACCGCTCGGTACGTCGAGAAATTCCTCGAGCGCGGTGACACGATTCGCTTCCGCGGTGAATTCCCGATTCAGGTCAAGGGCCTGCCGATTCTGGGGCTGCCGCTCGGCAATACGCACATCCCATGAAACCACCTGCTCCACAAGGCTGCGAGTTTCGAACTCGCGATAAAGGAAAACGATAAGCAGGGCACAGAGCACCACACACGCGGAAACATTCAGGAAGAACGAAGTACGAACCACCTTGACGTCGGGTAACGCCGTCGTATCGCGGAAATCGGGATGCCAGTGCGGCCCCTCTTGATGACTCTTTTTATTTCGTTTCATCTTCCGGCACTCCAGCGTCGATTATGAGCCCCAGTAACCCCAGCCAATGGGCGGGAATATTGTCGGCGTCTATACCGGATCCCAGGGAGACCCGATTCCGTTCCAACCAACCGGGAAAGCTCAAGGTCAATGGATCCACGTTTAAGGCCTTGGCGAAAGTCTTGTTCAGCCAGGCCAACTGATGCGGGGCTTTGGTGCAGATCACCTGGCCAACCGAAAGGCCGGTGCTCACTTCGTAATAGCCTACCGTCGATTGAATTTCACGCAGGAGTCGATCGACGAGTCGGGGCCCCATTTCCTTGAAATCGAAGGAGTCGGAGTAAAACAAACGGCGTGCCGCCTCTTCGTCCTTCAAGCCCAGGTCACGCTGCACCACGGCTATCATCGACTGGAGGCCGCTCGGAATCGCTTTGACCGCGTCCACCGCTCCACGGTGAATAATCACCACACGTGTGTCGCGGCGTCCGATTTCCAGCATCAATGTGGGAGCGTCAAACCCGGCATGCCGGTGGTAGTCCACCAGAGCTCCGATACTGGCAACACTGCCCAGCTCCAACCGATCGGGAAAGACTCCAAGCTGAAGCACCTGCTTCTGCGTCTCGGAGAATGTTTCGATGGGCGCGCCGCAGATAAAGAACTCCTTTTCCATCAAACTTCCGATATCGGCCGCCGCTCCGGTTCGCAGATTCAACACCGCCAGGTGATAACCGGACGGCTCGATATTGAACTCCGACTTCACCCGTTCCTCCAGGTAACGCGGATCCTTCGCTCGGCGAGGCTCGTCGATCGTCACTTTGCCCAGGAGACGTCCTTGTGGATAAACGCCACAACGGGCACGGGTGTATCCTGCGGCGCCTGATGCTCCTCCCATGCTTTCGACGAGCGAAACGATTTCCCGGTCCCCGTCGGAGGGAGCCTCGCAAACCTCCTCCAATGTCAGGGGCATGGCATAACCGGTGGTTCGGGCAATAAGAAACCCCGCATCCGAATGCTCGACAAAATATGCACTGTGTCTGGATTTCGTCATGTTGAGAAACGCAGACTTACCGCAATCGAAACCGATCAATCAATTCGTAAATTCAACATAATAACATGTTTACAATTTTTTTAGAATACCTCTCGCCGGAGTTGCGAAACACGGTTTTTCCGATGTATAATCAATGTCATGCAAACCTCTTTCCCATTCAGATTGAACCTTTTCCGTATTCTGATTTTCCTGACACTGAGCCTGGTCGCTCCGGTTTTATTGGCGAATCAGCCATTCCTATGGAAGGCGGAACGTGACGGAAAAGAGAGTCACATCATGGGAACCATCCACTCTTCCCATCCGGATGTTCGCGGCATTCCGGATGCAGTGTTGGAGGCCTTGGCTCAATCAAGCGTCTTTATGCCCGAAATCGATCTCACCAACGAGAATATAGGCATAATGGCTGCCGCCGCCTTCGATTTCGGCGGTCAAAGCTGGGAGACAAGAGTTCCGGAGCATCTTCATTCCCGGGTGAGGTCGGCAGCGCAACGGGCCGGTCTTCCCGAGCTAATGCTGCGAAATCTCGCGTTTGAAATGATTCCCGTATTTTTCGCACTGCCACCAACCGAGGATTTTTTTCAGGTGATGGACGTGCGCCTTTACCAGGAAGCGCGTGACCGGCAAATCGAGGTCAGAGCACTGGAAACCGTCGAGGAACAAATGGCGGTTTTCAGGAATCTGGACGACGGCACCATTATCCAGCTTATCGAAGAAGCTCTGGATGAAATGGAAAACGGTTACCCCCAGTACCATGAATTGATCGCGGCCTACGCATCCGGGGACCCGGCCAGGGTCGTGAAATTGATCGAAGACTTAAGGACCGACTCCAACGAAGATTACGTGGACGCATTACTGGACCAACGCAATCGAACCATGACCGAGAAAGCCCTTCCCTCTCTGGAAGAGGGAAATGCATTTATTGCCGTAGGGCTGGCCCACCTCCTGGGCCCCGGCAACATGCTGGAGCTGCTAAATAGCCAAGGCTATGAAATCACTCGGCTCGGGGAATGAGTAAATACGGAATAAAGGCGCCGTCCGTGCCGACGACGAAATGGCCGCAACCTACCACGTGCGCTTCTTATGGCGATTTGCCTTAGAGCGCTTGCGACGCTTGTGCTTCGATATCTTTAAACGGCGTTTCTTCTTCAGATTACCCATAATTTGTCTGCTCTTTATTCCTGAAAAAGGAAGAGGTTGCAGGGATTTTTCACCCCTGTAAAGCACCTTTTTCACCTCATGGCAGGTTTCCGGCGAAAGATTCCGACTGGTCAGGGATTCGAGGTAAACCGGTCGGTAACCAGCACGACGCCATCATTTTCAGCCCTAAGTTCGAGATCCCCTTCCCAGGGAACAAGTGCGTTGCCGCCGCGATTGATTACGAGACTTTCGTTCGCGACCTGCACCGCACCCTCCACCACGTGCAGGAGAGACGGGCCCTTCCCGGACCGGAGGCGCAATGGAGTTCTGTCCGGGCCCACAACCACCTTCCGGATGCGAAACTCAGGGCAGTCGGCCAGTATCGCATCTCCCTGCCCGGCACGAACGAGGTCGGGTTCGAAATCGTCGAAATCAATGCAAGCCAACGATTCCTTGATGTGCAAATCACGCTTTTTGCCGTCGAGACCCGTCCGGCCCCAGTCGTAAACCCGGTAGGTCGTGTCGGAATTTTGCTGGATTTCCAGAATCAGGTTGCCCCCGTCGATGGCGTGGATGCGGCCGCTTCGCACCAGGATCGAATCCCCGGGGAAACATTCCACCCGATGGACGCATTCCTCCAGCCTTTCCTCGCGCAACGCCCGCTCAAATTCCCCGCGACCCACCCCTGTCCTGAGCCCTACGAGCAAGCCGGCGCCGGGCTCTGCGGCCGCGATATACCAGTTCTCGGTCTTGGGTTCGCCTCCAAGTTCGGATGCCACTTCGGCCGGCGGATGCACCTGCAGACTCAGACGCTCCCGGCAATCCAACCACTTGACCAGGATCGGGAACGGTCGCGCCGGGTCGTACCCGGGCCCCATGATTCCAGACGGATTGGCCTGGATAATCTCACGCAGGGTGAGTCCGTCGTAGTCGCCGCCCTGCACGATGGACTGGTCATCGGGCCGGTCAACAATCTCCCAGCTTTCACCTATGGGAACCGAAGGCGGCAGGGATCGCCCAAATTCCTCTTCCAGACGGCGCCCTCCCCAGACCCGTTCCTTGTAAAGAGCTTCGAAAACAATCGGCAACGTCATGAAAAAAGAGTTAATTTGTCTCCTGGTAAGCGGTCAACGTACATTAGTGCTTTAAATACGATAGTCTGATACCCTATTTTAGAGGATCGATGGGAAACAAGAAAACAGCGCAGGTGGAGTCAAAGACACCGGCTCCTACCTTCAACCAGCCGACCAAGGCACGGTGCCGGCCGATCGCTGGGAGTATTTTTGCGGTTCTTGGGGTTCTGATTCTCGTATCTCTTTACGATTTTCACCCGGACCAGGACGTCGTCAATACCACGGATCCGACAGGAGAAAACCTGGTTGGTCGGTTCGGCGCCAAGACCGCTTTTTACACGTTCCACCTTCTCGGGGGCTGCGCCTGGTTGGTTCCCGTCCTGCTGATCTGGGTCGCGTGGATTCTCTTCAGCCGCTCGTACCGTTTGCAGTACGATAAAGTCATCGCCCTGGTGGTGCTTGTCCTGACCGGCGCCGGACTTTTATCCATGCAGAACAGCGTTTTTCTGACCGAGGGGGTCCACACCCAGGGTCCGGGGGGCGTGGTCGGAACCCTTCTGTACGACCAGTTGCTTCGCTACAATATCGGTGTTTTTGGCTCAGTGTTGATCATGGGAGCGGCCTTCCTCTTCGCGCTCTTACTTCTGATTACCCGGGATTTGGGAAAGGCGGCTGAAGGATTCTTCCAAAATTTTGGGGAACGGCGACGTTTACGAAAGGAACGGCGGGAAACGCGACGCGAAGAACGACGGAAGGCACGGGAGGCAGCGGCCCGTGAGAAGGCGCAGCGGAAGCTCAACGCCGAGCTCTCCGATTCCGATGCCGAAAAAAAACCCTATCCGCCGCCTGCGACGAGGAAAAAACCGAGCCTCCGCGACATAAAAGCGGCTCAGAACGATACTCCTTCTCCGAGGGGCACCGAACAGATTACAGCCGCTCTGACCGGCTCCAACGCCAGCCGTACTGGAACACCGCTCAAGATCGTCACCGGAGCCACCACCCGCAAAGCCGCTTCGCCGCCGCTCCCGAAACATAAAGGCGACTATCAATTTCCGGATCTGGATCTGCTCGACCAACCTGAGGACACGCCCGAAACGGAAACTGAGGATGATCACATCGAAACCGCGGAAAATCTGGTTCGCACTCTGAAGGAGTTTGGAGTCGAGGTCACCATGGGCGAAGTCCATACCGGGCCGGTAATTACGCGATACGAGGTCTTTCCTGCCGCCGGGGTTCGCGTCGAACGAATTGTCAGTCTGGACAAGAATATCGCGCTGGCCCTCAAGGCCACAGCCGTTCGTATAATGGCGCCAGTGCCGGGCAAGGGTTGCGTCGGCATCGAAGTCCCGAACCGCCACGCCAAACCGGTACGCATTCGAGAAATCATCGAGTCGGAGGATTGGGCCAATTCTCATGCCGACATCCCCATCGCATTAGGCAAAGACGTTAGCGGCAAACCCCTGATTGCCGATCTCACCAAAATGCCTCACCTCCTGATCGCGGGTGCCACCGGAGCCGGGAAGACCGTCTGTATCAACAGCATCATCACTTCACTCCTGTACCATGCCAGCCCCGAAGACCTGCGCTTTCTCATGGTCGATCCTAAAATCGTTGAAATGAAGATCTTCAACGACCTGCCCCATATGTTGATCCCAGTCGTCACCGAACCCAAAAAGGTTCCCGGAGCCCTGAAGTGGCTGATCAATGAGATGGACCGGCGTTATCAGATTTTTGCCAAGGTGGGCGTCAGAAATATCGCCGGGTTCAACGCTCAACGCAAAAAGGAGGCGGAAAAAGCGGAAAAACAAGCCCTCATCGAATCCTCCGCCGACGACGACCTCATTGGTGAAGTTCCCGAAGCCGTGGCCCCGGAGGTGGAGGTCCCACGCGACTCCGATTTGGAAATCCCCGAAAAACTGCCGTATATCGTCGCCATAATCGACGAATTGGCGGACCTGATGATGGTGGCACCAGCCGATGTCGAAACCGGTATCGCCCGGCTCGCTCAATTGGCGCGTGCCGCGGGAATCCACCTCGTGATCGCCACCCAGCGCCCGTCGGTAAACGTGATTACCGGAGTGATCAAAGCCAATCTGCCGTCCCGCATCGCTTTCCAGGTGGCGTCAAAGGTCGACAGTCGCACAATTCTGGACACTGGAGGAGCAGAACAACTGATCGGCCGAGGCGACATGCTGTTCTCCCCCCCCGGAAGCTCGCGCCTGGTGCGATCGCAGGGAGCCTTTATCTCCGACGACGAGATCAACAGAATCGTCGAATTCCTCAAGCAAAACGGGCCTCCACAATTCTCAGCCGACATTCAGGAACAGATTGAACGCCCGGAGGCCGAAGAGTCCGCCGAGGAGGAAGAGGACGAGTTGCTTCCGGATGCCATCGAAGTGCTGCGCTCTTCCAAGCGCGCTTCCACCTCGATGCTGCAACGCCGGCTGCGAGTTGGGTACAACCGGGCCGCGCGACTGATGGAGATTCTGGAACGGCAGGGGATCGTCGGACCGGAGAACGGATCCAGTCCGCGAGAGATTCTCGTCAATCTCGACGACGAATAACCAATTTTTTGTGGTCTTTTCCCTAACGGGAGTTTATGCACAGACCCAAGTATGCAAACTATCGGTGAAAGACTGGAGGAAGCCCGCAAACACAAAGGCATTTCCGTGCGGGAAGCGGCAGAATCGACCAAAATCCGAGGAGAGTACCTCGCCGCCTTCGAAAACAACTCTTTCCAGATCGATCTTCCCGAAATCTACATCCGGGGTTTCCTCAGGAATTACGCTAACTTCCTAAAACTCAACGGCACTCGGATACTCACCGATTACGACGGACTATCCGGGGGCGAATCCCAGCACACCGCCAAAAGCGCCACCCAAGAGAATCAGACGGAATCCTATGGCCGACTTGAACTCGGCCACTCCACCGGCCCTTCCACCGAATCCACTGCGGCAGCCGTTGCGCGGGAGCAGGAGGAAGGACAGGAACGTCGTCGCGAGTCCGCTTTCACCTCCGCGGAGGGACGTGACAAGGCTTTCTACATCAAGGTAGGCGCCACCATCGTCGCAACCTTGGTTCTGGTCGCGGCCGCAATAGCCATCGTGTTCGCCATCATCGGATCCGATTCCCCGGAAGCCGCAACGGACGAACCCGGGGAAGGAATCAATGAACTCTTCCTTATTGGCCGGGGCAACATCGATCAGGTCCGGGTCACGGAAATCGAAACCGGCGAAACGATCTACGAGGGCAGTATCGCCGAAGGCGGCCGAATCGCTCTCCGTCGACGGGGGCCGGTGAATATATTCGTGAGCCATCGCGAGTACCTGCGCATCGAAGAAGACGGCCGCGGCGGAAACACGCCGGGCGTGGGCGAGGGGCGTGCGCGGTGGGAAGGTTGGCCCGAATAAACCCAGGTCAGTGATCGCGCAAAACCCCGCCCAAACACTCGATCAGATCGGTTGCCGAAACCGCAACCACCCCTCGCTCGCGAGCTAAGGCATCGGCCGCCAATCCCTGCCAGCAAACCCCCCGGGACGCCGTTTCCATAAGCGTCCCCCTTGATTGACTGCCAGCCAGAAGGCCCCCGATAAGGCCGGAAAGAATGTCGCCGCTTCCGCCACGAGCCAAAACCGGGCCTCCATTCAATGCATACCAGAGCACTCGACCATCCGTAATACGGGTTACCGGCGGTCCCTTGAGCACCACGACCACGTTACGCCGGCGGGCAAATTCCACCAAGCCGGGCTCACCCACACGCCTGAAATCCATTCCGGCTATACGGGAAAATTCCCCGCCGTGAGGCGTGAGGACCAGAGCCCCATCACGCTCCGGAACAGATGCCGCGGCAATCAGATCCCGGGTCAAGCCGTCAGCATCAAGGAGTATCGGGCCGGGCGTCTCTTTTATAATCTCCTTCGCCAAACAATGGGTCTCCGGCCCCCGGCCAATCCCAGGCCCCAAAACGAGTGCCGAAGCACGGGAAACACGTTCCCGGAACAATCCCAAGGTCTCCATCGCCAAGCCCCCGTCCGGAGTTTCCGGACATGGAACCCACATCGCCTCAGGTACTCGCGCGGCGAACGACGCAGCCAACGATTGGGGCACAAAGGCCGTGACCAAACCAACCCCGCTGCGTAAAGCGGCCAGGACACTCATCAGGATGGCCCCCGGCAAGGTTAACGATCCCCCCACTAACATGAGATGACCGTAAGCCATTTTGTGGGCCAACGGATTCCGCAATCCAAGCAACGGCCTAAGAATCGCCGGCTGGATCACCCGCCGTTCGAAATCCTGATTATCACCAGCAACAGCCGCCACTCCATCGGGTTCGTGCTGATCAAAAAAACTCAGATCAATATACCGCAATCGTCCGGTCCACCCCTCCAATGCAGGTACCACCGAAGGCAACTTGAAGATTCCGGGCATGTAGGTGAAATCCGCTCGAAATGGCTCCTCCGCGGAGCGGTCTCCGACACCGCTTGGAAGATCCACCGCCGCCCGAAGGACAATCCTGCCTTTGCGATTAACCCATCGAAGGAGCCCATCCAGTCGTGATCGCACGGGAGGCTTAAACCCCATACCCAAAACACCATCGAGACAAATTGCCCAGCAAATCACCCCCAAACGCCCCTCCAGCCACTCATCAATTTCACCATCCGACGGTAACGTCTCGTATCCGACCAAATCTCCGGCAGATTCCCGCAATTCCCGCCAGGCTCGGGCCGTCAAAGGCCGCAGAGTACGCTCACCTTCCGTGAAAAGAACTCGGATCCGAATCGAGGGCACCTGCCCGAAAATTTCCCTGGCCGCCAACAAGGCATCCCCTCCATTGTGCCCCTTCCCGCACAAAACGAGAACAGAATGATGCTCCAACGAAAACCCGGTCTCGAGCCAGTCTTCCAACACCCCACGACCGATAGAGCATCCCGCACGCCGCATGGCAGACCACTCACGTTTCTCATCGCTCCCCAGGACAAGCCGCTCCCAGACAGCTCCCTGTTCGCAGGACAATGCCGGATGGGTGATCTTCATTCTACCTATAGAAGCGGATAACGTCTCGGATGGCAAACACGCGTACCCCCCCTATCGCCCAATATTTAAAGCGCAGGCCTTGAATCATCCCGTTCGGTCATGCATCCTCCTGCTTAAAAAACACCATGCGGAGTCCTCATTTCACGAAACGCACAACACAACTCGCCTGCGGAGCCTTCTCGTTGCTCCTGGGCTTAATCCTGTTCGTATACCACGGCACCCGTCCACGCTCCACGCTCCAAACCGCAGACCCAGAACGCCAAAGGCAGATTCTGACACACGACATACTCACCTTCACCGGCCTGGGTCTAATTTTCCTGGGACTATTGCTTTTGATCATCACCGCCGCCCGAGAATGGGAGCAAAATAACGAGGCCTGACGCCGCCATTACAACCGATAAACAGACAGGCTATTTATAATTGACACGCTACCTGATCGCTTCTCTCCCCCAATCCCAGTCGTCAGTCGCGCAAAAGAACGGCAACTGCCTGTGCGAGTGACTCCGTATGGGAAAGACTGATCCAGATCCGATTGGCGCCGACGTCCTTCAGTAGCGCTTCTCCCCTGACATCAAGGCGAACGTGCGGCTCTCCTCTCTCGCCGTGATAGACCGAAACCGAAGTCCAACCCAACCGCCTGCCGATACCGGTCGTAAAGGCCTTGGAGACCGCCTCCTTGGCGGCAAAACGAGCCGCCAGGTGCTTATGCGGATGGTTCATCCTCAAACAATAAGCCTGCTCCTCCTCGGTAAAAACCTTCTTGATAAACCGGTCTCCCTGGCGATCCATGACGCCGCGAATTCTCGCGACCTCGACCAAATCCGTCCCCAAACCGATTAGAAATCCGCCCAACGGCAACTTCAGCGAAGGTTCGTTCATCCCAATTTGCTTCTCATCTCACGTACCGCACCCTCAATGCCCACGGTGATCGATCGGCTCAGTATGCTGTGTCCAATGTTCAGTTCGTGCAAATTCGGCAGCGTGCGAATCTCCGAAATGTTAACATAATTGATCCCGTGGCCGGCATTTACGACCAATCCCGCTAAAGCCGCGCGCTCACAGCCCTTCCGTAATCGCTCAAATTCGGACCCCCGATTCGATCCGTAGTACGCGTTGGCGTATGCTCCCGTGTGCAGTTCAACGCAACGACCCCCAATTTCACGCGCACAGTCAATTTGCTCCGGCTCCGGCTCTATGAACAGGCTCACTACCATGCCTGCTTCCATTAAGCGCTCGGCGGTACTTCTAACGCGACCTACTTGGCCAACCACATCAAGCCCTCCCTCAGTCGTCACTTCATCCCTCCCCTCGGGAACCAGGCACACTGAGTCCGGCTTCAGTTCCACCGCCAGCTTAACCATTTCCGGCGTACAGGCCATCTCGAGATTCAGTCTTGTAGAAATACTTTCCCGCAGGCGCCACACATCCCGCTCTTGAATATGCCGCCGATCCTCCCGCAGGTGCACCGTAATTCCATCGGCCCCCGCTCTTTCAGCCAGTAACGCGATAAATAGAGGATCGGGCTCAACCATCTCTCCTGCGGATCGGGCTGAACCACGATAGCGGGCCTGTCGCAGCGTCGCGGCGTGGTCAATATTCACGCCAAGTAAAATTGAGTTCCGGGGAGCCTGATTTCTCATTTCTTCGTTTGATACCAAAAGATCACCGACCATAAACGTTTTTTCGCAAATCTCTGACACTGTAGAGGTTTTCCCACTCCGCGCCACGTAGTCGCCGGGCGCCATCCTTCCGTTTTGCACCAAAAATTCCACGATGCGACTCAAATTGCGACTCAACAAACTCCTTTGACCCCAATATGGTTCCTTCCGTGAAATAACGAACCCGGCAACGCAACGCATCGCCGACCGAAAGTCTTCCCGATTCGCTCCGAACCCTTACCCAGTCCTCCCAGGAGATCCCGCCTTTTCCTTCCATTTTCACATAATATCCCTTACCGAACAGCACCAGTCGATACTCCCATGCCGCGCGACGCCATTTTTCTTGCTCCATAACCGTCCGCAATCCTTTTCGAGCCTTCGCCTCCCCCGCACAAGCCTCCCCATAACCACAAAACCGGTAGTCCTTTGGGTCTTTGCAAAGCCTTGCGCGAACGGCATTTAAATCAATATAGGCCGCCACCGTACGCAGCGCTGAACCCGACGATTCAACCAGAACGCTCTTAAACCGTTCCGCCCAAAGCGTTCCCACCCGACCATGGTTGCGATTGTACCAAATCGAAAACCGCTGTTTCAACTCCTTCATGTACTGCGAAACATCACCCATTCGCTTGACGTACTGATCTCTAAGCGATTGAGCGGAAAGCCCTTTCAGCCCAGCCTCCAACACATGAGCCCGATCTTCGCCGTAAAGAACCCCGACTCTGCGAATCAGCTCATTATCGTCGATCTTCACCCTGTCAGGAACCCGCAGCAGAACATGAAAATGATTCTCCATGACCGCATAGGTCAGCACCTCAACCCCGCAGAACTCAGCCTGTCGCCAGATTTGCTTCCGCAAGACCTCCCGCTCCAAATACCCGAGAAGCTTTTCCTTCCCGACAATTCGGCTCATGCAATGGTATACCGCACGTTGCCGGATAACTTTTACTCTTCTCCCCGCCATATGGAACCACACCTAGAGGCCGCCCAGGAGTCTGTCAATAATAAATAGCCTGTCTGTTTATAATTCAATTCCCTAACTTTCCTAAAGACTCAGGCCTGAGGTATCCAACTTTCCTTGGGCATTCCTCGGAATTCTTGACACACTTAACCAGCGTTTTGGTATTTTGTGGGGAGCAAGGAGTTTTCCGATATGGCTGCGGTCACTTAGCGGGCCGGGGACAAAAATCGCGGTAACGCATTCGCCCCATTGGGAATCCGGGGTACCTAACACATGAGCCTCCTTGGCCAGACCGCTTTCGATTAGGACACGTTCGACTTCGGTGGGATCAATTTTCTCGCCACCACTGTTGATAATGGGGCGAATTCTGCCAGTGACATAAACGCGGCCAGCGGCGTCCAGGAAACCCAAGTCTTCCGACGGCCAGACGGGATTTTGGATGACAGGATCTCCCCAGTACCCACGAAAGAGAGATTGGGATTTAATATATAGACGCTCCGGATGGTGCCGTCCTCCACCTTCGGCGGTGACTTCGCCGTGCGGGAGCGCAGATCCGCTGGAATCGTCGCCGGAAAGGAAATCCGTGGGCCTGAGGGCACAAACGGCGGCTGCGGTTTCCGTCATGCCGTAGGATGGTGACAGTGGAAGACCGGCGGAACGGGCCGCCCGCCGAATTGCGGCGGGAATGGCGGCACCTCCGATGAGGATTGTGGAGAATTTTCCCAACCAGCCAACGGCTCCCGGGTCGTCCAGTGCCCGCGAGAGTTGCGTGGGCACCAAGGAAATCACATTGATTCTTCCGGACACCACCTCCCGGCGCGCCCCGATCCCTGGCGTCCACGCAAAACGTCCGTTACCCAAAACGGCCCGCACCACCGGCATCAAGCCGCTGACATGATGAAACGGCAAACCGGACCAGCAGACGACGGCAGCCTCCTGCTGCCATTGGTGAAAGCCTCGCGCGGCAGCCCCAAGCGTCCCCTCATCGTGCACCGCGAAACGGACTTGGCCGCTCGTGCCACCGGTAGGAATGGCCAGGCAGGGGCCTGTCGGGAGGTCTTTCCGCGACGTTTGCCGCGATCGCGAAGCTAACGGAGTATTTCCAAAAATGATATCCGCCAGGACTTTTTTATCAACCTGACGCCATTCATGGGCTCGCCATCGGGAACTGGCAACGACCACTCGGGCGCCCGCCGCGAAACCGATAGCCAAAGCTGCCAGAAAGCGGGCCGGGTCGCCTTCGGCAACGAGAATCGTCAGTTGCCGGTCCCCTTGCGCCGCAACGACACGCGCACGGTATTCCTCCAGGTAGCGCGCCGGATCCAATCCGATAACCCCCCCTTCGCGAAAAAAATCAATCAGCCGTTCCCCAAGGTTCATGCGCCAACTTATTCCATACAGCATGAGGATCAATTCCCGCAACCGTCGAATCCGATACGGAAGCGCCCAAACACGGCGAAAGCCCGTCGTCATCAAAAAGCGCCCCGGTTCCCCACCCGACCGCAGACTTCTCGTTACCGTGGGCCAACGCAATTGCCAAGGCATGCCGCATGCCGATACCAGTCTCGAGCGCCGACGAAAAAACAACGCGCCGGCTTTCCTCCCGGATAAACTCTTTCAGAGCGACAGGCGACCCGGCGATCGCCGGTTTAACGACAAAAATACCTTTCCAGCCTCGATCCCGCCATTCTATTAGCGACGGCACCGTACCCACCTCTTCATCCAAAGCAAAAGGCAAAGCAAGATCTCTCGCCAAAGCCAATAGAGAATCGGTCTGCCCGACCGGCAAGGGTTGCTCAAGATACTCCACGGCCACCCCCTCAAGCTCTCGGTCCCACCGCTCGACCGTCGCGACATCCAGCGCTCCGTTGGCGTCGAGACGCCACCGGACTTCCGGCGGCACAACCTCCCTGATGCGCCTAAACCAGTCCCGCTCCTTCTCGTAGGGCCGCACGCCAATCTTCCATTTCAATGTGCGGTAACCCTCATTCAGCAACACATTCACCCGTTCTCGCGGGTCCCGCCCGCCGGGAACCAAACCCGCAACCGGAAGGCGCCTCGGACTCGCCGCCTCCAACGCTTCCTCCCGCTCGCGGTCGCTCTCCAAATCCGTCAACGCCGACTCCAAAGCGAACCGGCAGCAGGGAAACTTTTCCGGAACCACCAAAACCTGGTCGCCGCGTATTTGACCTTCAAAGCCATTCAAATACTGTTCCGCCCGGCCCACCGATTCGGAGCCAAACGCCGGCAAGGGAGCGACCTCGCCATAGGCGCGCCGCCCATCCGGAGCGACCAGGCGCAGGAGGATTCCCTCCCGAACCCGCCAGACGGCGTCGTCACCCCTTGGAGGAAGGCGGAACGGTCGCCGGTAGCGAAAACACTCAAACCCGTAGTCCATCTCTCAGTTCTTCATCCCACTCGAAGCGACTCCCTGGACGAACCCGCGCTGGAACACCAGGAAAACCAACAGCACCGGCAGCACCATCATGACGCCAAACGCCATGATATCCCCCCACTGGATCGGCGGCAAAGTCTGAAACTCGGCGATCGCCACCGGTAACGGACGGTAGGCATCATAGTCCACAACCATCAGCGGCCAGAGGTAGTTTCCCCAATGCATCAGAAACGACAGGATCGCCACCGTGGCGAACGCGGGTTTCGCGAGCGGAACGATCAACGTAAAAAACGTTCGCCAGGGGCCGGCCCCGTCCATCGCAGCAGCCTCCTCCATTTCCCTGGGAATCTGCAGGAAAAACGAGTAGAACAGGTAAACGGAGAATGCGTTGGCGATAAACGGAATGATCTGCACGTGATAGGTGTTCCGCCAGCCGAATTCTATGATCTGGTAAAAAAGGGGCACGGCAATCGCCTCGAATGGCAGTATCAAAAGAATCAGGACAAATCCGAAGCAGAGATTCCTGCCGCGCCATTGCATTCGGGCGAAAGCATACGCCGCCATGGAATTCACCAGGAGCCCGCCCAGCACGATGCTCCCGGTAATGAAAACCGAGTTAATAAAATAACGCACGAAGCTCACCCGCTCAAAAACCGCGCCATAGTTGTCGAGGGAAGCCTCCGAAAGAATCAACGCCCTCCACGTGCCGGCTTCCCGGAGCACCAGTTCGTCCGGCTTGAAGCTGGCCACGATCATAAACGCAATCGGCAAAACGAAGATCCCCGCGCAAATCAGCAGTATCGCATAACTGGCCGCCAGAGAAACCCATCCGGAGGAATGCCTTCGGTTCATGCGATCTCCCTTTCCTCTCTCATGAGCTTGCGCTGCGCCCAGGCGAGCGCCACCACAATCAAAAAGAAGATCACCGTCATGGCCGCACCCCGGGCTACCCGGGCCTCGGCGAACGTGGTTCGCACCGCTTCGTACATCACGGTGGTGGTGGCATTCTGCGGCCCGCCCTGGGTCAGAATATCCACCTGATCGAACAGCCGGAACGCCAGGATAGTGGTCACCACCACGACGAAGAAAATCGTGTTTCGCATTCCGGGCAGCGTAACATGCAGGAACTGCCGCCAGGAGCCCGCGCCTTCCACCGCGGCGGCCTCGTAAAGGTGCTCGGGCACTCCCTGGCGTCCGGCCAGCATGATGACCATCTGAAACCCGACTCCCTGCCACACCGACATCAACATAATCGCGGGCAACGCAAAGTGCGGATCCCGGAGAAAATCCCGAGGCACCCACGCGCCGAAGGACAGAACCCCCAGCAAACTATTCAACAATCCATCCGGACCGGGTGCCAGCAACACCTGCCACACCACCGCCACCAGGGCCATGGGAAACACCACCGGCATAAAGAACAAGGTCCGAAACAAAACCCGTCCCTTCATCTTCCGGTGAAGCAGCAACGCGAGCCCCAAAGCCAGAGCCGTCTGCAAAGGAACCACCACCAGGGCAAAAACGGAATTGTTGACCAATGCGCGCCGAAACGCTTCATCACCCAGCACGCGCAGGTACTGATCGATCCCCACAAAGCGCGTTTCCAGCGGCGAACCCATCCGCAGATTTGTGCCACTGAGAATCAACGCCATAACAAAAGGCACCGCCACAAACACAAGGAGCCCGGCCAACGCGGGCCCCGCCATACCCAATCCCTGCACGTCGCGCACACGGAGGACCGGCTTCGCCGGGTTCTCCGATTCCCGCCTCTCACGCCCTTCGGTCTGCTTGCCCATGAATCCTCACCCTTTTCTCATCGCCGGGGATACCCCTGGTTGTCCGCGATGTCCTCATCGATTCTCCGCGCCATCCGGTCCAGGACCGCCTGAACATCGGCTCCGTCGCGAATGTCCTGAAACCCCGACTCGAAAACCGCGGTGATCACGGGATAGCCGGGGGTTGCGGGACGCGGAACCGCGGAGTTCTCCAACTGCTCGACAAAAAGGCCCAAAGGACCCTCCTCCCGAAAAAGCCCGGACCGGGCGATCGCTTCCCGCCGGGCCGGTACCGCGCCGTTGGCGTCGGTCATGCGCAGGACTTCTTCGGGGCGCAGCAAAAACTCCAGAAACGCGACGGCCGCCTCGGGATGATGCGCACGACGGGTCAATCCCCAATTCCACGACCCCTGACCGGTACGGGAGCCCTCGCCAAAATCGGGTAAGGGAAGCAGGAGCAAATCTTCACCCAACGCCTCGGCATACCGCGGATAATCCCAATGGCCCGACCACGAAAGCGCGGCATCCCGCTGCACAAAGGCGGCATCGTCAATATTCGGATGCACGTATCCACGGGCAAACCACGTTTGCAGGCGAGTCATGGCCGCCACCGCTTCCGGCCCGTTCAAGACGCCGTCCGCACGGGCATAGGTCTCCCGGTCGATCAGGTCCGCGCCGGCGGATTGCAGGACCGGGGAAAAGGCGTAACAGTACCATTCACCCGTGTAGTTGACTTTGAGATCGAGCACGGGCCGCCCCCCGGCTGCTTCGCTCAAGGCCGCAAGGATTTCATCGAACTCATCCACGCTCCACGCATCCGCGACTCCTTCGGGAACACGTGCGCCCACCCCCTCCAGCCGGCGGCGGTCCGCGTAAAGCCCCAGCCCGGAATCAAATACCCCGACCGAGTACAGCTCGCCGTCGAATGTCCCCTGTTCGATAATGGAAGGCAGCAAATCCTGCCGCAGAGACTCCGAAAGCAACGCTCCTATCGGCTGCAAGTGCCCTTGCCACACATAGTTGTAAAGGAATGGGCCGTCGAACTCGAGCAGGTCCGGCAGATCGCCCGACAATGCGGCCGCCTGCACCCGGGCATTGTAATCGCCCTCCGGAACCACCGTCTTGCGCACCCGCACCGCCGGGTTTGCCTCGTTGAACGCCGCCACCTGCGCGCGCAGGGTTTCGCGCTCGGCGGCTTGTCCGGAATGCACCCAGACGTGCACCAGGCGTCGCCCCTCCTCGTCATAGGCGGGTTGGAGTTCCCGGCCGCAACCGAATCCGAAAGCGGCAGCCATCCCCGGCAACACCGCCCGCAAAAACAGTCGGACCCACAACTTCCTATTGTGAAAACGCCGCGTCATAGGAAGCATCCTAAGAAATCGCAGCGCGCGGGCCAAGCCGGGAAAACGCTGCCATGCGATACCGATTTCGGCGCACGGCAAACCGGGTTCGCCGGAAAAGATTCGTTCGCCCTTCGAAAAATCTTCGAAGCGATCCCGCTACCGACTCAAAACGCGCCTTTTTCCGGGAACATTCGTGGCTTGAAATTTGTTACACGAACCTATTATCGATGGTAAAACCTTTCAGAAAATTTCCGGCTCATGATCAACGTACGTAACCTGGTCAAGGACTATGGACCCATCCGGGCGGTGGACGACGTCACCTTCGACGTTCGCAAAGGAGACATTCTCGGATTTCTCGGCCCCAACGGGGCGGGCAAGTCCACCACCATGAAGATGATCACCGGTTTTCTCCCCCCGACCTCCGGCCGAACCGAAATCGCCGGAATCGACGTTGCCGAACGACCCCGCGAAGCCAAGAGACACATCGGCTACCTGCCGGAGAGCGGTCCGCTTTACCCCGAAATGACCGTGATCGAGTTCCTTCGCTTTATCGCGGAAATGCGTGGGCTCTCGGGAGCGAAAGCGGCCGCGGCGCTCGACCGGGCAATCGAATTGTGCCACCTTCGCGCCGTGCGCCATCAGCCCATCGAAACCTTGAGCAAGGGATTTCGTCAACGTGTCGGCATGGCCCAGGCGGTAATGCACGATCCGCCCTGCCTGATCCTCGACGAACCGACTGACGGCCTGGACCCCAACCAGAAACAGGAAGTCCGCCGGTTGATTGCCTCCATGGCCAAGGAAAAAGCGATCATTCTTTCCACCCACATTCTCGAGGAGGTTGAAGCCATGTGCAACCGGGTGATCATCATCGCGGCCGGCCGCATTCTGGTGAATGAAACCCCGGCCGACCTGCTGCGACGCCATCCGAATTACGGCGCGGTGGAACTCGAGCTGGCCCACGGCGACACCGGCAACCTCCGAAATACCGTCAAAGATCTGGATGGCGTCGCAAGCGTCGAATCCCTCAACGGAAAGCTGTTGATCCGCCCCAAAAACCAAACCGATCTGAAGTCACTGCTCTGGAACCGCGCTCTCGCCGAAAAATGGCCGATGAAATCGCTCGAGCCGGCAAACCTGCGCCTGGAGGACGTCTTCCGGAACCTGACCCAAAAAGACGGCGAGTCGATCGAGGAACGAACGCCGCCGGCCGCACGAGAGAAGGGCCAAACGGCAGCCTGACCATTTTTGATTCATTCCTTTCCGCTGTCATGAAAGAAACCGTCACTCTGTTTAAACGCGAATTCATGGGCTATTTTCGCTCGCCGGTGGCCTACGTCTTTCTCGCCGTTTTCCTGGTCGGCGCCATGGGACTCCCCTGGTTCCTGGGCGGCTTTTTTGAGAGTAACGACGCCAGCCTGCGACCCTTTTTCCTCTTCCTGCCCTGGATCTTTCTTTTCCTGGTTCCCGCGGTCGGCATGCGTCTGTGGTCGGAGGAGAAGCGTTCCGGAACCTGGGAATTATTGTTCACACTTCCGATTGGCATCTGGCAGGCCGTGGCCGGCAAATTCCTTGCGGGCTGGGCCTTCGTCTCGCTGGCTATAATCCTGACCCTGACCATGCCCATCACCATTGCCTACCTGGGGAGTCCGGATTGGGGACCGGTGTTCTCCGGATATGTCGGCAGCATTCTGATGGCGGGTGCTTTCCTCGGTATCTGCTCCGCCGTATCGGCCCTGACCCGGAATCAGGTGATCAGTTTCGTGGTCAGTCTCATCATTTGCCTGGCACTGGTGCTTCTGGGATGGAGTGCTTTTAATGAGCTGATGCTCGCGTTGAACCTTCCGGTTTGGCTGGTGGACGCCCTGGCGAATTTCAGTTTTGTCACTCACTTCGAAGGCATGGTGGCCGGTTTGATTCGTCTGCGGGACGTCGTGTTCTTCGCCTCAATCATCGCTTTCTCACTGGCTATCACTGTTTTGATCCTGGAACGCTGATCCCGAACATCGCGACGCCATGAAACACGCACGCAAATGGACCGCCTTTCTGCTGCTGGTAGCCGGCCTGATCCTGGTCAACGTCATCGCGGCCCTGCTTCCCTGGCAGGTCGACCTGACCGCGGACAAGTTGTACACCCTTTCCCCCGGCAGCCGCGCCATGCTGGCCCAACTCGACGAACCGGTGACCCTGGAGTTCCATTTCAGCCGCTCGCTGGAAGGGCTTCCCATACAGTTCAAGAACTACGCCGGCCGAGTGGAAGCTCTCCTCCGCCAGTATGAGAACGCCGCACGGGGAAACCTGCGTCTTCGAGTCGTCAACCCTCGTCCAGACACCCCGGAAGAGGAACAAGCCATCCGGGCCGGAATACCCGGGCGGCCCCTGCCCAACGGAGAGACGCTTTTTTTCGGTCTGCGCGCCATCCAGGCCGACCAGGAGGAGGTGATCGAAATGTTCACCCGTCAACGGGAGGACATGCTGGAGTATGACATTTCCCGCCTGATCCACCAAGTCCGCATGCTCGACCGTCCGCGCCTGGGAATCCTGTCGTCGCTTCCGGTGATTGGCACCCAGCTTCCTCCCGGCATGGGATTGTCGCAGCAATCCCAGGACTGGGTCTTCGTCCAGGAACTGCGGCAATACTTCGACATCGAGCACGTTCGCGGCGACCGGCTCCCGGAGGGCCTGGACGTGCTCGCGGTGATTCACCCGAGGAATTTGTCCGAGGAAATGCAATACGAGATCGACCAGTACCTGCTTTCGGGACGTCCCCTCTTTCTGGCCGTGGATCCGTCTTCCTTTGTTCAGAAGAGCCAGGCCAATCCCCAACAAATGATGATGGGACAGCAGGAGCCGACGCACAGCGACCTGCCACGCCTTTTCGAGGCCTGGGGAATACGCTACTCCCCGCAAGACGTCGTCGGGGACAGCCGTTACGCCGCCGTCGTCGGCACCGGACAGGGCGGGACGGTTCGCTATCCGGTTTGGCTGGAACTCGATCGCTTCAACCGCGAATCTCCCCCGACCGCCCAACTCGACCGCATGCTGCTGCCGGAACCTGGATATTTCACTATTGCGGAGAATGGGGATTTGGAAAAAACTCCCCTCATCACCAGCTCGGAAGAAAGCGGCACGCTGTTCCGCGGGCTGCTTGATTTTCCCGATCCGGAACAAGTGGCCCGGCAACTCACGCCGGACGGACAAAGCCGCGTCATCGCCGGGCTGGTGCGCGGCACGTTTCGGTCGGCGTTTCCCGACGGCCGTCCCGCGGGCGAAGAGGACGAAGAAAGCCCGGAGGCTCCACCCGACGAATCCTTTCGCTCCTCGGGACGGGGAACCCTGGTTCTGGCGGCGGATACCGATTTCCTGGCGGACGATTTTTCCGTCCGTCGCGTCAATTTCCTGGGCATGCAGGCAGTGACGCCCATCAACGATAATCTGGCCTTCACCAGCAACGTCCTCGAATTCCTGGCCGGAAGCGACGATCTCATTTCCATCCGGGGCAAGGGCGCATCCCAGCGCCCGTTCGAACGGGTTCGGCGTCTGGAAGCCGCGGCGGAAGAGCGATACCAGGAGCAACTGGCCGCCCTGGAAACGCGGCTGCAGGAAATCCAGCGCAACCTGAACGAACTGCAGACCCGTCAGAGGGAGGAGGGGCGCTTGGTGGCGTCACCGGAAATCCGGGAGACCATCGAGGACTTCCGCATTCAGGAAGCGGGAATGCGGGCGGAGCGCCGTGAGATTCGACGCAAACTGCGCGAGGATGTGGAAAGGTTAAAGCTGGGTCTGACGGCATTCAACCTCGTCACCATGCCCCTCCTCACCGGAATCGGCGGCCTCGCCTTTTTCGTCGTCCGCACCCAACGTCAGAAAAGGTAACCGACCCATGAAACTGAAACCCTTGCTGATTCTCGTCCTCCTGCTCGGCGCCGCCGCGAGTCTGGCTTACTGGTTATCGCCGGGAACGGGGCAAGCGAACGCCCGCGACCTTCCCGCCGGCGGCCACTTTCTGAATCCGGACGTCCTGGATCGAGCACAGCGCATCGAGCTTTCCGGCAGCAACGGCGAGAAAGTGATCCTGGAAAAGGACGCGCGGGAAACCTGGATTCTGCCGGACCAGCACGGCATGCCCGCCGATTTTGAGAAGCTCGGTCGCTTTACCCGCTCCCTGCTCGATGCCGGAATAGATCGCCGCGTCACCTCCAACCCGGAACGTCTGGCCCGGCTGGAACTCGGACGCTACCACCTGGTTCTGTATGACGCTTCCAACGAGAGGCTCTGGGACGTCGAGTTCGGCGGACCCGGCCCTTCCGGCGGTACGTTTTTTCGGTTCGCCGGTGACGAAGCCGCGCACCTGACAAAAACCCCCATTCATCCGGACACCCGCGTTGATAACTGGGCGGTCAAACGGCCGCTCGATTTTTCCAGCCAGGACGTCGCATCCGTCACCCTGACCATTCCCGGACGCGAAATTCCGCTGGTCCTGGAGCGGGAAGCCCCCGCCGGCACGTTTTCGGTCTCAGGCGACAACGAAAAAAACCTCCGTGAAGTGAAAACCTCCGAAGTGAACCGGTTGCTCGGCACCTTGCTCAATGCCCGGTTCACCGAGGTGAGCCACCCATCGGATCCAGACGTGGAAGCGGCCCGCGAGCACGCCAGGGAAGTGACCCTGCAGCGGTTCGACGGAGAAAGTTACACCCTGGAAATCGGGCGCCGTCCCGCCCCACCCGCCGAGGAACCCGCCGAAACCACACCGGCACGGGTGGAAGCCTCGATCATCTTCGATCAGGACGGCAATATCGTGGAACTCCCGACCGTCGAAAACAATTCGGAAAACGACGCCCCCGCCGATGGCGTCGATACGGAGCCCGGACCGGTCTTTATCGTTTACCAAAGCGACGACCCGGCCTTCCCCTGGGCTCGTATTTCTCAGGAAGTGGCTCTCCAGTTCCCGGATCGCATCCACGACGCACTCCCGGAAACGTTGGACGACCTGCTGGAGGCGCCGGAGGAGCCCAACGCGGAAGAGTCGTCCGGCGATTAGCCGGCAGCAAATCCCCGTCCGCCAGGCCTTCCCGGGAAATCCATTTTTAACGGTCCCGGCACATCCCGACGACCGGCCGCCTCAAGCTCGCTCGCCGGATCCGCCAGTGTTGCACCGCATTGAACGACAGAACAGCCTATCCGCGAACATGGTCCGGAAACCGATTCCATTCGAATACCGTCAGGGGATTTTTTTGCCCGAGTTGGACCTCTGGCTGGATCCGGGCCGCCGCTCGCCATTGGCCTATGTCTCCCACGCCCACGCGGACCACGCCTGCCGGCACCAGCGGGTGATCGCCACCCCGGCGACCCTGGATTTGATGCGGGCTCGCGGTTTGAAGCAACGCCAGGAGACGTCGTTGCCGTTTTCCGTGGAAACGTCGCTACCGGGCGGGCGGATCGAACTCTTTCCCGCCGGGCACGTCCTGGGATCGGCCCAGATTCGCGTCACCACCGACTCCGGCCGCCTGGTGTACACCGGCGACTTCAAGCTCCGCCCCGGCCTATCCTGCGAAGCGCCGGTGATTCGTTCGGCCGACGTACTGATCATGGAAACAACCTACGGATTGCCCCGATACCGTTTCCCGCCGGCCGAGGAAGTGGTTGAAAACATGGTGGCCTTCTGCCGCGAAGCCCTTTCGAACGGCGCGGTGCCGGTTCTCCTGGCTTATTCACTAGGCAAAGCCCAGGAGGTATTGGCGGCGCTGAAGGGAACCGGATTCCCCGTCGTGGTCCACGAGGCCATCGCCCGCGTGGTGGAAGTGTACCGAGAATACGGATTCGATTTTCCCGACTTCTCAACGTTCGCGGAACCAACCCTCGAAGGCAAAGTCCTGATCATCCCTCCCACCGCCAATCCTCCAAAAGCGCTCCAGAGCGTAAAAGAGATCCGGCGCGCCGCGGTCACAGGCTGGGGCCTGGATCCATCGGCCCGCTTCCGGTTCAAATGCGACACGGTATTTCCCCTCTCCGACCACGCGGACTACGACGATTTAATCCGCTACGTCGAACAGGTCTCCCCTCGCATCGTCTACACCCTGCACGGCCACGCCGAAGAGTTCGCCCGCGATCTGAGAGCTCGCGGCCAGGAAGCCTGGTCGCTGATCTCCAACAATCAACTGGAACTTCCTCTGGGTCTCTAAACGAAAAAAACCTCCGCCGGCAATCGCCGGCGGAGGCCATGCATTTCTCGGTGTCAAACGCACCCTCCAACGTCAGGGCAGGATCACTGCATCAATCACGTGAATCACGCCATTCACGCCCGCAAGATCCGTAGCGATGATCCTCGCATTATCGATCATCACATAGCCATTCTCCACCGAAATTCGTGCCGAGGCTCCGTTAACGGTCTGCACGTCCCCGGGCGCCACATCAGCCGAAGTCACCTTGCCGGCCACCACATGGTAGGTCAAAATCGACACCAGGGTGTCGCGGTTTTCGGGCTTGAGCAACTCCTCCACCGTGCCTGCCGGTAAAGCGGCAAACGCTTCATCGGTGGGAGCAAATACCGTGAAAGGGCCTTCCCCCATCAAAGTGTCCAGCAGACCGGCAGCCTCGACAGCCGCAGCCAGGGTCTCGAAGGTCGGCGGAGCGACCAGAATTTCAACAATGTTTTTCTCGGTTTTTTCGCCTCCCCCATAATTCGCGAAGGCAAAGGGAGCGGTGAGTCCGATGATAATGGCAGTGAGCAGTTTGGTTTTCATAATACTAGGTTCCTGGTTATTCGTTTTCAGTTGTTGGTTCAGGTTGATTTGTTCGTTCCGCACGTCATGTGAGGTCGGATGAGCCTGAGTGTTTCGGGTGAAAACCGCTCTGAAACGTTCAAAACGTTCACTCGTTACGATAAGCATTGACCCGGGGGTTCGGAGGAATGTTCCTTTTTTCGCATTTTATTTTGAAACTCGGTCGGATCGGCCGGGCTTTCATTATCGTTCATATCGTTCATATACTTCCAACAGCACCCATTCTCGTCCGTTGTTGCAAAATCCGGAGAAATCGGGAAAATAAGCGTGCGAAGTTCGTAAAACTCCAACGAAAACCCGAACCGAAGGACCTGGACATGGAAAAGGAACTCAATGGCCTCATCGATCACTTCACCCAGGGCCGGATCAACCGGCGGCAAATGTTGGCCGGTTTGCTCGTCATCGCGGCTTCGGCAGCGGGCGTCCGTTCCGCCTTGGCCGAGGAGAACAGCGAGAGTGAAAACAACGCCGACCGCGAGGGTGGTCCCCTTTTCCAGGCGAAGTCGCTGGACCACATCGCGCTGCGGGTTACCGATGTCCCCCGGTCGCGCGACTTCTACCGCGACCGGCTGGGAATGACGGTCACCCGCGACAGTGAGAGCAGTTGCTTTCTAGACTTTGAGCGCGGTTTTCTCGCTCTTTTTCGCGGTGATGAACCGTCCATGGACCACTATTGCTACGGCATCGAGGGTTACAACGTGCAGGCGGCGGAAGAAAAACTGCGCGCGGCCGGCATCACCCCCAGGGTGACCGGCAACCGCATTTATTTCCCCGACCCGGACGGACTGGTGGTGCAATTGGCGGCGGACCGCGGATAGTTCGAAGGCTGATAAACCGTCGTGCCGGAGCAATTCGGCCTGCATCAGCGGCGAGACGGGCCGTTCGAAGAAAATTGTTCGTGACCGCGGTCGGTTCCCCTGGAGGTGCGGCTTGACGAGCCGCCAAAAAAGCCTCTTCCTGCCGGGAAGCGCTCAGGCACCATGGCAGAAACGCAACCCTCCACCGCTGGCTCACCGAACGATCCGACAAAAACACCGGCTTCCCCCTTTCCCGGCCCCGGCCTGTTGGCGCGGGCGGGCCTGGGCGGAGCGCTTATGGGCATGGCCAACCTGGTGCCGGGCATCAGCGGGGGAACCATGCTTCTGGCGGCCGGGGTGTTTCCCCAATTCGTCCAGGCGGTCGCGGATCTATCCCGCCTGCGTTTCAGCCGCCACGCGGTGATACTCCTGGGAACGATCGTGGTGGCTGCGGTCGCGGTTATCGGTCCCTTCGCGGGGCTGATCAGCCGTTTGGTCATCGATCACACCTGGGCCATGTACAGTTTGTTCATAGGGCTCACCTTGGGCGGTGTCCCTTTGATCTGGCGAATGGCCGCGGGCAAGCCCGCTTCATTCTGGCTGGGTTCGGCCGTTGGCATCCTCTTTATGATCGCCATGGCCGTCCTGCAAATTCGGGGCGCCGGCGCCGGCGGCGCCAACGAAGGCTTCCTCCTGTTGTTTCTGGCCGGGGTGGCCGCCGCCAGCGCCATGGTGCTGCCGGGAATCAGCGGGGGCTATCTTTTGCTGCTGCTCGGAGTGTACGTCACCATCCTGGAAGGAATCGAACAACTCGTCACCGCCGCCCGCACGCTGGATTTCGCGCTGGGATTCCCACCCGCCTGGCAGATCGCCCTTCCCGTCGGCCTCGGCGTGGTGGCGGGCATTGCGGGCGTCTCCAACCTGGTCAAGTACGTCCTCAACCGCTTCCCGAGCCCGACTCTCGGCCTGCTCCTGGGGCTCCTCCTCGGAGCCGTGGCCGGCCTTTGGCCGTTCCAGCACGGAGTGGAACCCGAGGTCGGCGCCCTGCTCAAAGGGCAAACCATCATCGAAGCGGAAGGCATCCTGGTCTACGACCAAACCGGCGCTCCGTTGGAACCCAAAGACTATCCCCGGGAATTCTTTCCCCCGACACCGGCCCAGGCCGGGGGGGCAGTGGGTCTCCTGGCGGCGGGTTTTCTCATTACCGCCGCCATCGCCCACCTGGGCCGCGAAAAAACCGAAAGGCCATGAGGGCAATGTTCTGAAAACGGTGTCGACTCAGGAACGGGTCACCAAGAGCGGAATTCGCCCCTCACGGATTCTTCAGCGTACCGATTCGAGGAAGTCCGTATACAGCCGTGCGGTTTCCTCGGGATTCTCCAGCATCGGGGAATGGCCGGCGTCTTCAAGAATCACGTACTCGAGCAGACCCTCTCCCAGGTAGTCCCGCACGACTTCAGCGGCGGAAACATCGATGAACCGGTCGTGCCTTCCCCAGAGCAGGAAAACCGGCGCGGTCAGATCCGCCAGTTCTTCGCGGATTTCGTCGCGATTTTCCCACACGTCGACCCACATCCGTTCGCGATGTTCGAGGTCGTCGGCAGCCCGGCGGGACAGCACCCGCGCCACCGGCCACGGCATGAAAGGGGTCTCGTAAAAAAGCATATCCGTCAGGCGGTCGAAATCGCTTCGGTCCCTGACCATGATCGGATTTCGGCC
>PXBO01000052.1 GCA_003566885.1 Opitutia bacterium
ATGTATTACGCTCCGCACGATGCCCCCGGGGGGATCTGTCTTGCTTACGCGGATGACCTCAATGGTCCGTGGATCGAATACGACGACAATCCATTGATTGCTCGCGAGTGGAGCCCGCATTTTAGCGTTTCGCACGTCTCTTCGGCCCATGCGTTATGGATCGAGGAGGAGAACCGAATGTTTCTCTGGTTCCATGGAGAAAATACCGCGACGCGCTACGCTTCCAGCAGGGACGGCATTCATTTCGACTATGAGGATGTCGCGGTGCAGGCTTCCCAATTCGATCGTATCAGCGAGGCGTCCTACGCGCGCGTCTTCAATGACCCATCTCCCGATCGCGACGGTTATGTAATGCTGTTGATGGGAAACCAGCAGGGGCAACGGAAGATTTTCATGGCCCGTTCGCCGGATGCGCGCGAATGGGAGACCGATCCCGATCCGGTTTTCCAGGCTCCGGATCCGGAAGCTCCGCAGACGTCGTCACCTTGGTTGTGGCATTGGAACGATCGCCTTTTCGTGCTGGCGCACGCGCCGTATTCGGATGGAAGTTACGGCATTTACGCCATGGAGACGAATCCCGAACTGACGGAGTTCCGATATGCCGGGAACGTTCTCGAATCGACGGAGGACGAACCGCGGGTCGCCGCTCCGGCGCTGATTGAGGCGGACGGCGTGATCTACCTGTTCTACGAAGGGGGCAGGAGGCTCAACTGCCACATTGGATTGGCGGTTGCTCCGGCGGAATGATCCCATTGGAGGCTTTGGGACATGGGAGCAGGAGGAGGCTTTAGTGGGATCGACTGGGGCATCGTCGCGGCCTTCATGCTGGCCACGACTTGGGTGGGGCACCTGCTTCGCGGAAAAAGCGGTGATCTGGATGGTTTTTTTCTGGGCGGTCGCAACGTCCCCTGGTGGGCCGTTTCGATTTCGCTGGTCGCGACGCAGACCAGTGCTCTGACATTCATCGCCGTCCCAGCCCTTCCGGAAATAACGTCCGAGAAGCTCGTAATCGAGCGGGTCGTACCCTTCGGTTACGTAGGGTTTGAACCCTCCGACGCGTCCCTGTCCCATGGGGCCAAGGTGATTGAAGTCGCCTTGTCGTGAGCGAACGTTGAGAACAGCAATGGCTCCGGCATCGCGCTGGCCAAGACCCACGGAAAGACACGAGAAAGAGTCCACATTCTCCCGGTGTAAAGCCGGTCGCCACGGTTGGGATTTGCCAGTTTATTATTCGCCGGGTCGCCGATCCACCGACTCGCCCCGCGGCGCGGGCGGAGCCGTGCCCTCCAAGTGGGGGATTGCCGAATCTTTCCGAAGGGGGAATCGCCGTCCGGCTACCGTATCCCGGCGAGTGTCTCGATCAAGTGCTGAACGGGGACGACGGTTATTTCATGACCGGCGAGACGCCGTTTCATAGGTTTACCCGGGCCAGCCGTTACCAGCAGGTTTTCTCCTTTCGGATAGTACTCGCGGAAAACTTCCAGATGAGCGGGATCGAAATTGTCCGCCTTCCATTTGCATTCGATTGTGCACACCCGGCCCCTTTCAAAGGGTAAAATAAAATCGATTTCACGCTGTTGTTTGTCACGCCAGTACCGGGGAGACGAATTGGGGCGGGCGGCATTCAGAATATCCAACACCAGATTCTCCAAAAGCCCTCCTCTGTCTTCCGGGCGGAGATCGCTCCAGCCCCGAGCATAACAGATGAAACCGGTATCGAATCCGTAAATCTTAGGCTGCGCCAGAATTTCCCGTTTGCCGCCATCGTGGAACGGCCGAAGCCGGTGGATCACCTGGGTTATTTCCAGTATGTCCAGATAGTTCATTACGGTCGGCCGTGTGAGTGTGGTTTGCCGGGCTAACGAAACGATCTCCGCCAGGCAGCCACTGTTTCGCAGGAGTAATTCCGTCAGCTTAAGGAACTCCGTACGTTTTCCCACTTGAAACAGTTCCTGGACGTCACGGGCGAAATAGGAATCAAGCCATTCACTGTAAAACCCGGGATCGCTATCGGACGCCAATAGGCGAGGGGGCAAGCCACCGAATAGGAGGCGTTTTTCGAGCGACGGAACGCCGAAAGCGGCTAACTCCGATGCCAGTACAGGCGATAATCGAATAACGCGCTTGCGACCCGTGAGGCTGTCACGAAATTTCGAGGTCGCGGCCAAGGTAGAGGATCCCGTAGCAAGGATTCGTTTCCCGGGGAATTCGCCGGCGGCGATTTTCAGGAGTTCGCTTGGGTTCTCAAGCTTATGGATTTCATCAAAGACGACACACTGCGCCGGACACTGTTCAAAAAAGAATTCCGGGTCCGACAGCCGTTCCCGGTATCGCGCCAGATCGCAGTTCACGTACTCGGCATCAGGAAAGAATTTTGCCAGTGTTGTTTTGCCTACCCGACGCACCCCGGCCAACCAGGCGATGGGAACCCGTTTCCAGGTTTCCTCTATCTTTTGTACCCAGAAAGGACGTTCAATCATGGGAATAACTGTTTACATATAGACGTCCATATGTAAAGTGTAAATTCACTGAACTCAATCTGATGTTTCGCCGCGCGTGTAAAGGGGATCTCTCCCGGCGTAAAGCCGGTCGTCACGGCTCAGAGTGATCGGTCCCTTTTGTCTCCGGTTCACCCCTTCACCGACTCGCCGGCTCTCCCCATCACCCCATCTCCGACTCGTCCTCTTCCCGTACCCTGGACAGAATTGAATTGAGACTTGCTCCAAGCGCGGGCAGAACTGAGTGCGTTCTATGGGCATCCAACGTTCTTTCCTTTCGCCGAATCTGCCCCTGCCTTCGGTTGCGGTGGAGTTTCTGACCCGTGAATGGACCGTCGGTCACCTCGATTTGCGGGAGTGGCTGGTGGTGGTGTCGAGTCGTCAGGCCGGGCGGCGGTTGCGCGAGGGGCTGGCGGCGCTGGCCGCCGGGCGGGGCGCGGCGGTGTTTCCGCCGCTGGTGGTGACGCCCGAGTTTCTGCTCACCTTCGGCGACCAGGTGGAGCGGGTGGCGACGGCCCCGGATACAGTGCTGGCCTGGAATGAGGTTTTACGGGGGCTCGACTTCGCCTCCTTCGGCGCGCTCTTTCCCGCGCCTCCACGACGACCTGATTTTTCCTGGGCTTTGGCTACAGGGAGGGAATTGGCCCGGGTCAAACGGCTTTTGGCCGAGGGCGGGCTCGGTATGCGGGACGTGGAGACGCGAGCGCCGGAGGGGTTTGGCGAGACCGAGCGCTGGCGAGCCCTGGCGGAGTTGGAGCGTCGCTATCGGGAAACCCTGAAAACCCACGGTCTGACCGATCCGGACGAGGCCAAGATCGCCCGGGCGGCGAATCCGGCGGCGCCGGATTCAGTGAAGCGAATCGTGCTGCTGGGCGTGCCCGATCCGTTGCCGCTGGCGGTGGAGGCGTTAAAGAAGTTGAGTGAAACGCTTCCCGTCGTGGTGGCGATTCACGCCGACGCCCGGGATCGCGACGCTTTTGACGCGTGGGGGCGCCCGGTGGCGGAGGTGTGGGAACAAAGGGTCGAGGATTGGGATTCGGGAGAGGATTTGTTTTTTCCGTGCAGTGATGCGGCCGCACAGGCCCGAACCGCCGGGCTCCTGCTCAAGGAATGCCGTGACCCCGCACGATCGGCCGCAATGGGCGCCGCGGATCCCGCGGTCATTCCGTTCCTGGAGCGGTCGTTGCCTCGCGATTGCGACCTGGCGGCTTACGATCCGGAAGGGCGGCCGCTGAAGGCTGAGGAACTGTACAATCTGCTCGCTTGTTTCCGGGATTTGTTGCGCGTTTCCGATTTCGGATCCTGCGGCGAAATGATTCGTTGTCCGGTGGTGATCCGTTACCTGGACCACTTGCCCGGTTTGCCGCCGTTTCCCGTCTGGCTGCGTATTTGGGAGGAGTTCGGCGCCGACCATTTGCCCGGAGACCTCGCGGCCGCGCGTGCGTTGGCCAACGGAGAAGGGCGGACGGATGTCGTGGTTCGGCGAATACTCGAAACCGTCGAGACCATGCTCGGGCAATTCTCGCAGGCCCCGGTCTGGGAGGCGTTGCCATCGGTCTTGCGCACGCTGCACGGCGATCTCCGTTTCCGCGAGGATGCGCCGGCGGATCGACGTTATCTCGCCGCCGCGGAAGCGGTGATGGGAGTTCTCGAGGAAATGCGTGATTCCCCCCTGGCCGCCGGGCAGGGGGCGGCCGGCGCCGACGGTCTCGATCTCTTGCTGGGGCTCCTGGGAGACAAGCATATCGAGGAGGATCGTCCCGAGGCGGCGATCGACGTCCAGGGGTGGCTCGAGTTGCCCTGGGAAGAAGCGCCTTTCCTGGTCCTGACCGGCATGAACGAACACCATGTGCCCGAAACCATCGCCGGGGATCCGTTTGTTCCCGAGTCTTTGCGCCGGCCCCTCGGGTTGAAAAGCAACCGGATGCGTTTCGCCCGCGACCGTTACCTACTGGAGTCGTTGATGAAGTGTCGCCGGGAGAACGGGAAGGTGGCCATTCTTTTCGGACGAACGGGCCCCGAGGGAGAGCCGATGCGTCCTTCGCGTCTGCTGATGCGGTGCTCCCGTGAGGAGCTTCCCCAGCGCGTCAACCGCCTTTTCGCCGACCCTCCTTCGCTTGAACGCCGCTCCGCCTGGAGCAGTCCCTGGCGATTGCGACCCGCCATGGCGACCCCGCCGGAAAGGATCAGTGTGACTCAGTTCGGGGCCTACCTGCGCTGTCCTTTTCGTTTTTATCTATCGAATCTGCTGCGAATGGAACCGGTAGATCCTCGCAAAACCGAGATGGACGCGGCGGAATTCGGCAGTGCCTGCCATCGAATCCTGGAAGCGTTTGGCCGGGACGAGGTACTCCGCCGCAGTCAGGATGCGGCGGAGATCCAGGCGTTTTTCGAGAGCGAATTGGACCGTTTTTTTCGCTTTCGCTACGGCCATGACCTATCAGTGCCGCTCGTGATCCAGAAGGAAGCCATTTCCGGGCGCCTGGCCCGGTTTGCGGAGGTGCAGGCCGAGGAACGGCGGCTCGGATGGATAATCGAGGAAGTGGAATGGCGATTCCCGGACGACGATGCGCTTTGTATCGGAGGCCTGCCGGTTCGGGGAGTGATCGATCGCATTGAGCGGAACGAAATCGTTGGGACGTATCGGGTGCTGGATTACAAAACGGCCGATCAGGATCGGGAGCCCGAAAAGGACCATTTCGTCGAAATCAAAAAAAACGAGGATGCCGAAGGGGTTCCCGAATACGCGCGTTTCGAACTCGACGGCAAAGCCCACCGTTGGATTGGACTGCAATTGCCGCTTTATCTGTGGGCCTTGCGAGGGCGCTGCGGAGAGGAGACGGTCTGTGGTTATGTCAATCTGCCGAAAGCGGTGACCGAAACCGGGATAAGTCTCTGGCGGAACCGATCGCGGGAACTGGAGGAATCGGCCTATCGCTGCGCCGAAGGGGTGGTCGCGGACCTTCAGGGAGGTGTCTTTTGGCCGCCGGCCCAAAAAGTGGCCTTCGATGACTTTAAAGATCTATTCTTCGGAGATATCGAAGGCCTGACCGACCCGAGCGACCTGCGCTTTCACAACTCCGAATCATGAAAAAGTCGATACAGAACGAGATGATTCTCGCCTCGGCCGGATCGGGCAAGACGTACCGTCTGACCAATCGTTACCTTCGGCTGATGGCCCTGGGAGCGGAACCGGAGCGGATCGTGGCGTTGACCTTTACCCGCAAGGCGGCGGGCGAGTTCTTCGATGAGATTTTGAAAAAACTGGCCCGGGCGGCGGAAACTCCGGCAGAGGCCGCCGCCCTGGCCGAAGGCATTGGGTGTCCCGATCTCGATTCCGCCGCGGCGGCCGAAATGCTGGCTACCCTCGTGGACCGTATGCACCAATTGGAGTTGGGGACCCTGGACGGCTTTTTCTATCGCATCGTGCGCAACTTTCCTTTCGAACTTGGCCTTTCGGCGCCTCCGGAACTGCTTGATGAAAACGCCATGCGGATGGAGAAGCGCCGGGTGTTCCGGCATGTGTTCAGAACTCCGGGGCAAAGCGGAGAAGCCGCCCGGCGCGAGTTCATCGAGGCGTTTAAACAGGCCACCTGGGGATCGGAGGAAAAACGGTTGTCTTCCAAACTCGACCGGTTTGTCGACGACCATCATGAGGTTTACCTGGCGGCGCCCGAACGGGAATTGTGGGGCGTGGAACGACGCATCTGGCCCGAGGGTTGCCGCTGGCTTGGCTCCCGCGTTGATCACCGGCGGGCGCTGGCCGTGCTGGAGGAACGTTTTCAGTCGAGGAAGCTCAGCGAGGGTCAGAGCAAGGCCTGGCGCAAGCTTTTCGCCGCGGCGGAGGAATGGGAACCGGGGTCACCCTGGAGGCCCGAGTTTAAGACGCCCCTGGGCAACGCGCTCAAGGTTTGGCCGGATCTGGAAGCCGGGTCGGCTGAGTATATGATCGGACGCAAGGCGCTGCCGCTCGACCCGGTCGAATGTGCCGCGTTGAGGGATCTGGTGCGTTGCCTCTTCGCTTCGGAACTGGAGAAAAAACTGCAGATCACCCGCGGGCTTTATGAGATTCTGCGCGGGTTTGAATCCGCTTATGCCGACCTGGTTCGTTCGGGGGGGCGTTTGACCTTCGGGGATATCCTGACACTGCTCGCCGGCGGGGCGGATCAGGAGCAACGTCCCAGGTTGAGTCAGGATGATCACGGTCCGGGCCGCTTGGCGATCAATTACCGGATCGACGGACACTACGATCATTGGCTGCTGGATGAGTTTCAGGATACCAGCTTCGTGCAGTGGCGGGCATTGAGCGACCTCATCGACGAAGTCGTGCAGGATGCCGAAGGGCGACGCAGTTTTTTTTACGTCGGTGACGTCAAGCAGGCGATCTTCGCCTGGCGGGAAGGAGATTCCCGCTTGTTCCGGGAGATCTACGATCATTACAACTGGGCTGGCGGCCCCGCCGCTATTGTCGAGCAGCGCATGAGCGAATCATGGCGGTCTTCGCCGGCCGTGATTGAAAGTGTCAACCGGGTGTTCGGCGATCATGAGGTTCTCAAGACGCTGTTTCTCTCCGACGCGGTCATCCGATGGATCGATGGCTGGGATCCTCATCGGGCGCGCCACGAGGACCGTCAGGGCTGCGTCCGTTTCTTTCAGGCCCCCGACCGGGAGAGTCGTCATGCGGCGGTATTGGCGGTTCTGCGGGAAGTCGATCCGCTGGTGCGGGGCCTCTCCTGTGCCATCCTGGTGCAGAAAAACGACCAGGCCGCGGAAATCCTTCAGTACCTTCGGGCGCATGGTGAATTTCCGGTCGCGGGCGAAATGGATATTCGGCCGGGAACGGACAATCCGTTGGGCATGGCCTTGATTTCGCTTTTTAAATGGGCGGCGTATCCGGGTGATACTTACGCCTGGGAGCATGTTAGAATGACTCCGATATGGACCATCATTGAGGAGAGGCGATCATCCGCCGAACGGGATTCGGTCGCGCGCGGGATTCTGGAGTCGATTCACCGGGATGGGTTCGCCTGTACGGCTGCCGAATGGATCGCGCAATTGGAGAGGATAAACGTTCTTGACCCGTTCAATCGGGAGCGTGGAGAGATCATCGTGAGCGCCGCGCGGGCCTTCGACGCTCTGGGAAGGCGTTCGGTGGCCGACTTTGTTGAGTTCCTCCACGATTACTCCCTGCACGAAACCGGCGCCGATGGCACGGTGCGTGTGATGACGATTCATAAGTCCAAGGGATTGGGATTCGATGTGGTGATCCTCCCGGAATTGGAGGGAGAACGTTTGGATGCGCGCCGGCGCAAGCTGGCGGTGAGCCGAACGGCGTCGCGCGAAGTGGAGTGGGTATTGGATCCTCCCGCCAGGCAGATCGTGGAGCATGATTCCGTGCTGGCGGCCCACGACCGGACGACGGGGGCGGACGCCTGTTACGAACGCTTTTGCCAACTGTACGTCGCTATGACACGTGCGAAACGGGCGACTTATCTGGTGACGGAACCTCTGAAGAAAAGCTCTTCCTCGGCAAACTTCGTCCGGTGGCTGAACGCCGCGTTGGCAAAAGGTGATCCGGTAAACGTTTCCTGCGGAGACACCGTCTTGGAATTGCTCTACGAGACCGGGAACCCCGAGTGGTACGCCGAGTTCACGCCGCCGCCGGAGGCAGTGACCGGGGACAGCGAACGGCGGGAGGCGCGGGAATACGGAGTGCGCGAGCGTCGTCGTCGGGGGACCCCTTCCCGGGCCAAACCGCGGGTGGTCGGCGCGGAAGGTTTGTTTTCGCTGGACTCTCGTCGAAGCCTGGAGTTCGGCAGCCGGGTCCACGAGATCTTCTCCCGCGTCGGCTGGTGGGAATCCGGTACCGTGGAGGAGTTGGAGAGCATGCGTAACGCCGATGCCGAATCGCCTTTGATGGTCCGCGCCTTTGAAGAGGTGCTTGCCTGTTTGCGGGCTTCGGAGGTTCGGGCCGCATTGACCCGTCCCGAAGGCGAGGTGGAACTCTGGAGGGAACGGACGTTCGAAGTGATCCTCGATGAAGAATGGTTGACCGGAACCTTTGACCGCGTGACGCTGGTCGGCGGTCCGGAGGGAAGAATTCAGCGGGCGGAAATTATTGATTTCAAGACGGACAAAGGCGAAGGCGATCTTGCGGCATACACCCGGCAACTGGCAGCCTACCGGCGGGTCCTCGCTTTTATGACCGGCCTGCCGCCCGAGAGGATTCTTTGCCGTCTCCTTTACACCCACCGTCGGGAGTTGGTGACGGTTTTTTAGATTCCAATAGATTGGCGTCAGTTATACCGTGCCTCATCAAGTTTTCGGAATCCTTTGTGGCTTGTTCGCTTGCGAACGCCTTTTCTGACGCCGGCCCGCGCAATCCCCGACGCCACCTGGGTTCCGGCAGGGTATTCACGGGTTTTTTTCCGAAATCTGAATGACCGGAAGAAGATTCCAACCGGGTGGCGATCGGACGGGTAAACAAAGTTTAAAAAGTGGAATTCTGTTTGACTCCGAAGTAGCTTGCATTCCGGTGCCGGCGGCAACCTGGATTCATTAGGTAATCTATAATAGTGGTTTGTGAATTTTGGGCATTTGTGTTTGACCGAATTGTTAAAATTCAGTGTCACCAACGGGAGAAGCGGGAATACAGTTGCGAAACCAACAACTTGACTACAAATATCGTACTTGTTTCGCACTTAAGTGATAGGAGGAGTTTATGATCAGACGACATGCGGCAGCTATTGTAACTGCATTTCTTGTTCCCGTGGCATTGGGAGCTCAGCTTGCGTTCGAGCAAACGGAGATTCGTGTGGAGCTTGATTTCGGAGCCGAACGAGTCAGCCGGGATTTTGTCTTCACCAACAACGGAGATTTTCCGGTGGAGATTCTGGAAGTGCGCAGCAGTTGCGGATGCACCACGGCGGCGTTGGATAAGCACGTTTATGAGCCGGGAGAAAGCGGCACGATTACGGCGGAGTTCGACGTCGGTCAGCGGGTGGGCGAGCAGTCCAATTCCATTATGGTTCGCACTGACGATGCCGAGCGATCAATTCATTCACTGGTGCTGTTTGTGGACATTCCCAGGGCGTTGACGCTCTCTCATCGGTTTCTTATCTGGCAACGCGATGCCGATCCGGATACCCGTCGGGTGGAGGTGGTGTTTCATCCGAATGCACCGTACCGCCTGGAAGGGGTTGAAGTCGAAGGCGACGCCTTCCGGGTTGAATTGACCAAGGATGATGACGTGGAAGGCAGGTATTACCTGGACGTCACTCCGCTTGACCTTTCAGAGTCCGACCGGGCGGCGATCGTTCTTCGCACCGAACCCGAGCCCTCGACTCCCCGGGCCTTTTCCCTTTACGCCTACGTCCGTTAACCGGCAAAGCTTTTGGGTTTCGGCTGTGGCAAACGATTGTCCGTCAGGGGTTTTGCCGGCGCCTGGCGGTTTTCATGTTTCGGCGAGACCATCACTCGCGGGGTAGGAATTCGACCTGCAGTCTGATAAAACGGCGGGGGGTTTCGCTTGAGATCGGCTCGGGGCAGGTGACGCGATAGCGGGGAACGCCGTCATGGTCGGGCTCGACGCTTTCCCAATCAGGATTAAGGGGTTGCCAGGAAATCAGGTCCTCGCTGACCTGGACCTCGTATAGCAGGTCGCTGCGATCGTCCCGCCCCGCTTCACCTTCCGGCCGGCGTATCACAAGCGAGAGAAAACTTTCCTCTCCGTTCGTCACGATCTCGGGTTGCGGCAGGTAGGGAGCCGCGTTTTCGGTCGGCGGGTAGCCCAAAGCGTAAGCCAGTAGGTTGGGGTGCCCATCTCCGGAATAATCGGCGGTGAGGGCGGCATGCGGCTCGCGGGATCCTTCCCGGAACTGATTCAGAATCCACCAGTGGACTGGGGCGGGATCGACGAGAAAATAAAACAGGTGGGGCTGGCCCGAGGTTTCCTCGCCCGAGGTCAGAACACCGTGTGGCCGAAACCAAAGCAGGTAGATCCCGGGATCGCGAAAGATCCAGTTCTGGTGGGAATGTCCGCCGGCGAGTTCCCGCTTTTCCCCGTAAGGCGGACCGGCAGAGGTGCTGTCCATGAGGAGGTCGAGATTGGTGGGCCCGCCGGTGTAGAGGAAGAAATCTCCGGCGCCGTCGAAGTCGGACAATTCGATAAAAAATTCGCCGCCCGAAGGTCCCTGGAAAACGCCCTGACCGATTCCGTAGCCATTGAAACCCAGGAAAATAACGCCCTCCAACTCCGTGGAAATGACGCGATAATAGCTGTCGCCCGCTTGTCCGAGAAAGGAGAGGTTGGGGTGCGGATCGGATTCCAGGGTTCGCTTGGACGCTTCGGTGAGGTGGAGAATTGTCCGGTCGGGGGTCAGAATTTCTCCTGGGTCACCGGGAACGTTGAATGCCCCGCGGTCGAGCGTCATGGCCCATTCGTCCTCCTCCGGATCGTACCCCGTGCTCAAGTCGGTGTGTTCTTCGAAAACGACCACCCAGTCTTTCCAGGCAACCGCACCGGCCCACGCCGGCGCCGCCAGACCGGCCCAAGTGAACAGGTGTCCCAGGCCGATTAGCAAAACGGCCGTCGTTCTGAGCCTGGGCATCCTCATCGCGGGCGGGCTTCCGGAGGCAGGGCGATATTGACGCCGCTTTCGATCTGCCGGCGAACTTCCGCAGCGGGAATGGTTTCGACATGGCCGTCGGCGTAAAGGTAGTTGGACGTTCCCTGAGTGCGATCCGAACTGCGGCTTCCCGCGTGATGGCGGTCGGGGGCGATGTCGTTGATGACCGCGGCCCAGTTATTGGCCCAGGACGAGGCATGGGTGTGGTCCTCGGTAACGGCCAGCCCGCGCGAATCGGAGCCGATAAAAGCCAGTTTTGTCTGGGACGGAGTTCGTAATCGGTCGAGGCGACGAAAATCGTCGCCCACGGGTTGGCCGAGTTCGTCCTGGGCGGCGAAAAAGACCAGGTCGTTCATCAGATAGCTGGTGGCGTAGTCGATTCGCCGCATTTCATCGGCTCGCGGATCGGCGGGGCAAATGCGGACGTCGTCCACGTCGTCGAGATAGGGCCGCAGGGAAAAGATCCAGGACTCCTCGGGATTAATGTGCGCCGTGCCCGGAAGCCATCCGTTGTGGTCGTCGGCGAATAACCGCAGGGCGGTCCCCAGTTGCCGCATGTTCGACGAGCATTGGGCCCGGTGGGCGGAAGCCCGGACCTGACCGACCACCGGGATCAGGATCGACGCCAGGATGCCGATGATGGCAATCACGGTCAGGAGTTCGATCAGGGTGAACCCGGCCCGCGGTTTTCCGGTGATGGTCATTTATCGCAAAAATTTGGCAATATGTGGCAAAAGTGCAAGTGTCTTTTTAATAAGACTGCGGCGGAGCGGAAAAATTCCACGTTTCCGTGCTTGTTTTCGGTTATTGGTTAAGGGGTTTTATCACCATTTGCCATCAAACATTCCCTTCCAACCAATAATGGTGCTACGCTCCTACTCCCGCAGCTTTTTCCCCGTGGACAGCAGGTAATAGGCGGCGGCGCCGAAAACCGCAACCGAGGTCGCCACCAGAAGCAGGCCGAGTCCGACCGGCACGTCGCTGACTCCGGTCATGCCGTAGCGCAGGCCGTTGACCATGTAGAGGATCGGATTGGCCAGCGACAGGGTGTCCCACGGGCCGGGGAGCATGTCGATGGAATAAAAAACGCCGCCCAGAAACGTCAACGGCATGAGAAGGAAAGCCGGGAACAGGTTGATGTGATCGAAGTCTTCGGCCAGGATGGCCACGGTCAGCCCGAAAAGCGCGAAGGCGGTCGAAGTCAGGACCATGAACAGCAGGGTGAATGCCGGATTGTGCAGAGTGGATGCGCCCATAATTCCGGCCACCAGCCAAATCAGGCAACCGATGATCATCGCCCGCAGCAACGAGGCGGCGATGTAGCCGACAATGAGCTGGATCGGAGTCAGGGGGGTCAGAAGAATATCCACCACCGAGCCGTGCACCTTGGAAATAAAGAGGGAGAATCCGGTGTTCAGAAAGGCGTTGTTGATCAGGTTCAACATGATCAGCCCCGGGACTAGAAAATCGACGTAGGGCACGCCTTGAATCTCCTCTAGGCGGCTGCCGAGCGAATAACCGAACACCACGAACCAAAGCATGGTGGTGAGAACCGGGCTCACGATGGTTTGGCCGGCGACTCTCATAAAACGCGCCAGTTCGCGACGGAAGAGCATCCAGGTTCCCCTCCACCCTCGATTGGACAGAGCACGCTGTTCCACCAGGCTGATGTGACGCCGGGCGGCTTCGGCCGCGGAGTGCGACGGTACGCTTGCGTTGTGGTCCGCCGGCGAAGCGTTCGGCCGAAAGGCGAGTTCGGTGGCGTGATCGTTTGAATTCATGGTCGGTGGGTCGTATCCCTTTGCTTTGTCGCGTCAGGAATCGGCGTGTACTACCTCGCGGAAGATATCCTCCAGACGGCTGCGCCCGCCGTCCAGAGTTTCTATTTCCAGTCCGGCGCCCTGTATGGCCTGGGTCAGACGGCGAACGGGGGCGCCGTCTCCTCCTGCGCCGTGATCGCGTTCAGGAAAGCTGATACGCACCCGATCCGGTTCCGGGTTTTCCGGATGCAGGCCCTCCAGGGCGCTCAGCAATTCGCCGGTAGCCGGAGCGGAGAGACGAACCTCAATCCAACGCCTTCCGAAATGGCGCATCAGACTTTCCCGGGTATCGACGCGCAGCAACCGGCCCCGATTGACTATGCCGATGCGGTCGGCCAGGTTTTCCGCCTCTTCCAGGTAGTGTGTGGTCAACACGATGGTGGTGCCGCTGTCGCGGAGTTTCCGTATGTAAGCCCAGAGTTCTTCGCGCAGGTCCACGTCGACCCCGGCGGTGGGTTCGTCGAGGAAAAGCAAGGCTGGTTCGTGCATCAGGGCTTTGCAAACCATGAGCCGGCGCTTCATGCCGCCGGACAGCTTCCGGGTATTGGCCCGGGCCTTATCCTTGAGGGCAAAGGTTTCCAGCAAATGCTCCGTGCGCCGGCTCAGGTCGCGGCCGCCGAAGTAGCCACCCTGGTAGCGGACGGTTTCAGCGGTGGGGAAAAAACCGTCGAAATTCAACTCCTGCGGCACCAGTCCCACCAGTTGGCGGGTGACGCGGTAATCGGTGCGCACGTCGTAGCCGGCGACGCGTATTTCGCCTTCATATCGCGAAATGAGTCCGGTGATGCAGCCGATCATGGTGGTCTTGCCCGCGCCGTTGACCCCGAGCAGGGCGAAAATCTCGCCCGGTGCGATGTCCAGGGAAACGTCGTTCACCGCGGTGAGCTCGCCGTAGCGTTTGGTAAGGTTGCGAATGGAAAGAAGGTGGGACTGAGAATAAGGTTCGACCATTTTACTGAACGGCACTGTTGATCAGGATTTGGCATTGAGGCCGCGACCGGCAAAGCCTTTACTTTCTATCGGACACGAACGGAAACGCAAGCTGGGAGCGCGGGCATCCCTGCCCGCACGGTTTCCCGCACACGTATTCCGCCGTAACCAATGGGAAACGCAAGAATCATGGACCTTAAGGAGTTTTGGGAGGAACTGAACGCCCCCGCCAAGCCGCTACTGGAGCAGAGTTGGCCCGAGAATAAACACCTCGGGTTTCTCGACGCCGTGCGGGAACTCCTGCCGGAGGCGCACAACCGTCTGGCCACCACGTTTCGCATTGCCCGGGAATTCAGCGACGTGCCCATTCTCGCCGTGGCCGGTCCCATCAACGGCGGCAAGTCGTCCCTGGTGGGTACCTTTCTGACCGAGGAAAGCCGCCGTCGAATTCCCACCGGTTTGAGCGGTCGCGAAGGAACGCAGCGGTTCGTGCTGTGGATTCCACGCTCATGGGAGAAGGACGAAGCGATTTGCACGCGCCTGGAGGAAATGCTGGCGCTGGTCTTCGGCGAGCCGCCGGAACGTTTGCCGGAAGATTCCGATGAGGCCCGGCAGTCGTATGCGAATGTGGAGAGCTTCTCCCGGCCTCTGATCGCTTCGGACCTACAACTGGATCAACACGGAATCGCGTTGATGGACTGTCCCGACATGCAGCGCCAACAGTCCGGTGAGCGCGAAGGCGAAAACCGGAGGTTAGAGGCCATCGTCAAGGCGTCCGAACTCTGCGCCGGTGTCATCATCGTCACCCCCCGATCCCAACTGGAAATCCGCGACCTGGCCGAACTCGTGCGCCGACGCCTCCCTCAGGCGGTGCGCGTTTACGCGGTCAACCTGATCCGTCCTCCCGAGACTCCGGAGCAGGTTTACGAGGAGTTGCGCCAGGCGCTGGGCGCAGGGGACGAGGATTTGATCTGTTACGGCGCCTACGACTTCCTGGTGCCTTCCTCGCGGGACTTTGTTCCGGCCTGGGACGATTCCCCTTCAAGGCCGGAGGCGGAGCGCGTTCCCTGTTTTTTCCAAGTGGCCCGCGAGCCGGAGCGGAACCGTCCGGACAGCATTGCCCCGGACCGCTCGATTCTGCGTCTGGCGGAACGTATCCGTCCTTCCATGATTCGTCAGAAACGCCGGCGCGAAATCCTTGAGGACTTGTCGGGCCAGGTGCGAGAGGGCATCGCCGAACTGGAAAAGCGGGCCGAGACGGACCGGGAGCGGACGACCCGTGCGGCGGAGGAGCTGTACCAGTTGGCGCGGGACCTGATGCACGACGCCGACGGGCGGCTGCGAATCAAGATCGATCCGGCCATTGCCATGAGTTTTAAAGAGAGCATGGAACGCACCGCGCCCCTCCACCTGAAACCGGTCATGGCTCTGCGCCGCCGCATGGTGGACCGTGCGGCGGAGGTCGTCGGACGCGGCCGTGACGCGATCGTGCGGGCCTTTCCCTGGATGCGCGGCGGCGACGCGAGGGGACGGATCGGGGCGATCAGAAAGAGGTTGCAGCAGCGATTGATCCACGAGGAGGACATCCGGAAGCTGCTCGACCGTTGGGCGGTGGCCGCGCAAACCGGTGTTCCCGACCGAAAGTGGAAAACTGAAGCCCGCGATATCCTGGAACGGTACCGGATGGAGGAAAGCACCAATATGACACCGGAGGACTGGGACCGAATCACGCGCCGCATCTGGAAAAGCACGGGCAAGATGCGGGCGACAGTGACCATTTTCGGCTCGTTTTTTGCCGGACTGGCCGCGGTCATCCTGATTCCCTTCGACGGCGGTGTTTCCGTGCTGGGCATCACGGCGTTGGAGTTGCTGGGGGTGCTTGGCTTCGGCGGTTTGATCGCGGGCGGCACCTTGAAACTCTTGGAGTTGGAAATGAAAGAAAAAATCGGCTACCGCCAGTTCGGAAACTTTCTCGCTATCGCCGGGGACCGCATCGGCATTCCGCGGGAGACGATAACCGCGGTTCTCCTTCAACACGATCTCTTCGAGCCCGCCATGGAGGAGCCCGTTTCGCTCCGGACTTTCGGCGTCGCGGAAGCGGACTGGAGGCTTTGCCGTATCGATCCACAAGGCCGCAAGGAACTCTTTCGCACGCTGGACCGTTTGACCCGGGAGGAACATGTCGCACACACCGCTTGAAACCTGCCGCCGGCTTGCCGACGACGTGGAACGGCACGCCGGCGTGCTCGGTTTGGAATGGGAGGACCACGCCGCCGTGCTGCGGATGTGCGAGGACTTTCGTCGCTCCTGCGAAGAGGTGGCGGGCAACCGCGGCATCGATCACGTGACCATCGCGTTCACCGGTCCCAAGAATTCCGGAAAAACCCGCCTGTTGTCGCTCTTTGTCGAAGGAGAGGACGCGCGCCGGCGATTGCGGGTGGGGTACGGGCGTTCGGACGCCACGGAGAAGGTCACCTGGATCGGTCCCCGTCCGCCTGGGGATCTCCGGGAGGACTGCGAGGCACACATCCTGTGCTCGGAGGAGGACCTGGTCGATCTCGGGTTTCCCTACACGCTGGTCGACGTTCCCGGTCTCAACGAAGCGGACGAACGCCGCTCGGACGCCGCGGTGCGCGCGCTGGACAGCTCCCTGGTCAAGGTGCTGGTGACCGCCCGGCGAGAACTCGAGGACAAGGCGCTGGCGCACTACCTGGCGCGGGCCGACGGGAGTCTGATTCTGCCGGTGATCAATTTCGTGCGCGCGGAGGTGCCGCAGGAGGATCTTGACGAGTTTCAGGCGATGTTGAGAGAGTCTTTGCCGCACAGCGAAGTGCGCCCGCCGGTGCTGGTGGGTGATGCGGCCATCGGCGGCGACGACGGCCAGACCAAGGGCGGCGATGAGTCAATCCTGCCGGACGATGTCGAGCGTCTTCGACGCGCCATTCGCGATGCGGCGGGACCCCGGCGGCTGCGGGATTTGCCCCAGGCGCGGCTTAATCGCAAGTATCGACGTTTCAAGGACGACGTGGGGCGCTTTATGGGGGAGCGCCTGCCCGCCAGCCGGCGGGCGCTTGATGCCTTGCGCGAGACCGAAGAAGGGTTGCCGGGTGAGACCCTGGGGCACCTGCTCGGATCGGATCGGGCCTTGCGGGCGGGGGTGCGTCAGCGCCTGCGCGCCACTCTGCTGCAGCGCACCCCGTACGTGTTCTTCCCCTGGCGTGCGTTTTTGGCCCTGGCCAATCTGCTGCACGGCGCGGTGGAACGCATCCCGTTCGCCCTCATGGGCAGCATCCCGGCCTGGGTTTCCGGCGCCTTCACCGCGGCACGCAACGTGAAGGACGCCCGCGATTTTTCGCGCGGCGTGGAAGGGGGCGTGCGCGGATACGTGGAGGGCGCGGTCCGGGAAAAGATCCTCCCCAAGGTCCGCGATCTCGAATTCGTCCTCAATCGGGAGTTGCGTAGCGGCGGGGAGGAAATACCCGCCGCCGCGGGAGACTTGCAGGTGAAGATCTCGGGACTCGACAACCTGCAGGCCCGTTCGTCGGAGATCTTTCATTCCGCGGTGGATCGCTGGGCGCCCTCGCGCGCCGCGGCGACACTGACCGGCCTGGCCGGATTTCTGATTTTCTGGGGGCTCTTCGCCTGGCCGGTTTACGGGTTGTATTTGGATTTCTTTGACGCCGTGCGCGCGCTTTGGACGGACCATAGCGGCGCTTCCGGGAGCTTCCCCTCCGCGCCCTTCGGCATGTTGGGGACCAGTTTGCTGCTCGCCTTGTTGCCCATGGGTTTTTTCATGCTCGCCTCAGTCTCGCTCCTGGTCCGGCCCCGCCGGGTGACGGCCTGCCTGGAACAGATCCGCGGCGGCCACAGCGAAACCGTCGCTGACCTCGTGCGCGCCGGCCTGCTCACCATCGAAGTCGAACAGCCGCGCATCGACGCCTGCCTCTTTCTCTTGAAACTCGCTCCCCAGGAAGGCGAGGGGAACCGCTCTGACCATACGGACTCACCCAAGGCGTGAGGTAAGCGCCCAATCAGCGTTATACTCCCCGTCGTCAAGTTTTCGGAATCCCTATGTAGCGTGTTCGCTTGCGAACGCCCTCTCTGACGCAGGCCCGCGCAATCCCGCCTGGATACATGGGGTCCGCCACTGATCGGGAAGGCGTCCGCAAGCGGACACGCCACGGGGAAGGAAGACCCTTTAGCGGTTGGGCCCGGCGATTTCCTCCAGGCGCTCGTCCAGCGCGTCGCGTGAAAACCAGCGTCCGTGCCGGACGACTCCTTCGATGGCCTGGGCGTTGGCGAGGTCTTCCAGGGGATTGGCGCGCAAGAGGACCAGGTCGGCTTTGAAGCCCTCGGCGATTTTGCCGAAGACGTCTTCCTCGCCGAGGTACTTGGCGGGATTGACCGTGCCGGTTACCAAGACCTCGTACGGAGTGAGGCCGGCGCTTTCCATGACCGCCATTTCACGGTGAACGGAGAAGCCGGGGACGTTGAACCATTGCGGTGCATCCGAGCCGAGGAGGAGGCCGGCGCCGGCGTCGTGCAGCGCTTTGATAAGATCGAGTCGAACCTGGATGAAGGCATCGCCCGCTTCCTGGTCGTAATGGCTTTCATTACGAAAATTGGTCACCCAGTTTATCCAGCCATCGACGATGTTCTGCGGCATGTACCTGAACTCGGACCGTTCCTCGCGAACCGTTTCCAGGTCCACCGCGAAGGCGCTGTGGATGATGGTTTCAGTCGGCACGTTCCACACCCCGGCTTCTTTGGTTTTTTCCACGATAGCCTGGAGGCGGTCCGGCTGGGCGTAGGGCGCCAGGCGGTAGCCGAAGAAACCGCCGTCGACGCCTTCGGTTTCCTCGGGGTCCACCAGGGTCGGCATGTAGGCGTCGAAGTGATCGATGGTGGAGTAACCGGCTTCGAGAGCCCGGGGAACCCCGACCGAGCCCGGGACGTGACCGGAGAATTCGATGTTGGCGGCGTGGGCGGCTTCCGCCATGGCGTTGAAGGCGTCCAGCGGCATGCCCCAGAAGATCTTGAGCAAATCGTAGCCGGCCTCGGCCTGCTGCCGCGCGATACGGATCCCGTCGGCCGGAGTCTGCACGTTGCCGCCGAGCCCGGGACCCGCTGAAATCAGACGGGGTCCGTCGACGGACCCGTCGGCCAGTTGCTGACGCAATTGCAGGTGCACCGGAGCTCCCAGCATGCTGCGCGCCAGGGTGACCCCGTTGGCCAGGTACAGAAAGGCCACATCTTCGCGGTACTGCCGGTCATCGCCCTGACCCGGCATGTGAGCGTGCATTTCCGCCAGGCCGGGCATGAGGTAGTGGCCTTCGGCCTCGATCACCTGGGCGCCGCCGGGAACGTCGGCATCAGCTTCCGGGGCGATGCTCACGATGCGTCCGGCATCGATCACCACGGTTTGGCCCCGCAGGACGCGTTCCTCGTCCATCGGGATTACGTTGACTCCGGTGAAAACCAGCGTTCCTTGGGATCGGAGGTCGGTGAGTCCCAGAAACACGAGGACGATGGCGACGAGGGTAAAGCGTGAGGCTGTCATGGTTGCGTTCCTTTCGGTAGTTCGGTTAAACGTCGGGCGCAAGCGGTTGTTCGCAAGCAGGATGCCTTTTATTCTGGCGAAATTTGCCGGCAGGTCAAGCGGGGACTCCTGATTGTGTTTTTGCTGGCGAAGCTAAATGGGGTTTGCTACGGTTTCGATTATTATGAAATTCAATCCCACTATTGATGAGTTGCGCCGGCGGCCCGGCGCATGGTTGTTTGCGCTGGCCGGCGCGCTATACATCACCGGGGGGCTTCCTGTTGCGGTTGAGGCGTCCGAGGCGCAGGATGACGAAGTAAAAAAGCTGGTGCTGGTGGCTGGAAACCCGAGTCACGGCCGCGGCCAGCACGAACACAACGCGGGGGTGCGGCTCTTCAAGGATTGTCTGGATGATTTTCCGGGACTTGAGGTGACGGCCCACTACAACGGCTGGCCGGAAGACGAGAATGCCTTTGCCGAAGCCGACGCGATCCTGATTTACATGGACGGAGGAGGCGGGCACCCGATTCTTCGTCGCCAACGTCAGGAGCAAATGGCGGAATTGATGGAACGCGGGGTGGGGCTGGCAGCCTTCCATTACGCGGTGGAGGTGCCCGCGGATCCGGCGGGCGATCATTTTCAGGATTGGATCGGCGGGTTTTACGAGACCAATTTTTCGGTCAACCCGATCTGGACCGCCGAATTTAAAGAGTTTCCGGACCATCCGATAACCCGGGGAGTGGAGCCTTTCGCTATCCGCGACGAATGGTACTTCAATATTCGTTTTCGCCCCGAAATGGAAGGGGTGGTGTCCATTCTGCAGGCCACGCCATCGGACGACACTCGTGGCGGCCCCTACGTTCACCCGCAAGGCCCGTATCCGCATATCGTCGAGGCCAGCGGCCGGGCGGAAACCCTTGCCTGGGCGGTGGAACGCGAGAACGGAGGCCGTGGTTTCGGCTTTACCGGAGGACATTTTCATCAAAACTGGGGCGATCCGAATTTTCGCAAAATCGCGTTGAATGCACTGGTTTGGATTACCGGCGCCGAGGTCCCTGAGAATGGTGTTGCCTGCACGGTGACCGAAGAATATCTCGAAGCTCATCTCGATTGAGTCGTGGCAACCTCGACCTTATAGACATTATGAAAAGACACAACCTATCCGAAACCTCGTCATCATCGCCCATCAGCCGTCGCGACATGCTGATTCGCAGCGCCGGGCTCCTGGCCGCCGGAGGCGCCGCGCTAACGGGCATCAGTCGTGCCTCCGCCGCCAACGGCCCGCAAAGCCGTCCGGAGGGACCGGCGGTGCGGAATGGACGCATCAAGCAATCGATCGTGCAATGGCCGTTTGAATATTTTGGCGAAAACTGGACCCTGGAACAGACCTGCGAGGTCGCGAAGAGCCTGGGAGTGGACAGTATCGAGCTTCTCACCGCCGATCAGTTTCATATCGTGGCGGAACACGGCCTCACCTGCGCCATCGCGCAGATCAACATGGTGCCGGATCCGCCGTTTTTGCGCGGATTCAACAACCCTGATTTCTGGCCGGAGGTGATGGCGACCACCCGCGAAACCATCGAGGCCGCCGCCGAGTACGGCATTCCCAATGTGATTTGTTTCACCGGCTTCAGTGCCAAGGATCCCCACGACCCGAACAGCCCGGAGTGGGACCTCGACGAGGGCGCCCGCAACTGCATCGAGGGGCTCAAGCAAATCATCGGATTCGCCGAAGAAAAAGAGATCAACCTCTGCCTCGAGAATCTGAATACACGCGACGACAGCCATCCCATGAAGGGACACCCGGGTTACCAGGGTGCCGAGACCGATTACTGCATCGAGATCATCAAGGGGGTGGGGTCACCGCGGATGAAGATGCTTTTCGACATTTACCACGCTCAGATCATGGACGGCGATATCATCCGTCGCATTCACGAGCACGCCGAATACATCGGACACGTCCATACCGCCGGAAACCCCGGACGACACGAACTGGACGACACCCAGGAGCTGAACTACCGTCCGATGATGGAAGCCCTCCTGGAGGTCGGCTACACCGGCTACGTCGGCCAGGAATTCCTGCCCACCCGCGATCCTTACCAGGGGCTTTACGAAGCCATTCGGTTGTGTGACGTCTGATCTGCTCGATTGATCTCCCGTTTTGGGGTTACACTTCTCGTCATCAAGTTTTCAGATTTTCGTTTGTGGCGTCGCCGCTTGCGGCGGCCCTCGAGACACCGGCCCGCGCGAGCGCGGACGCCACATGAGTTCCGCTACCGCAGTCTGATTTTCGCAAAACTCGATGACGGGGAGTATAGTAGCGAAAGAGGCGTTCGACTCTCATGTCGAACGCCTCTTTCACTGCTATTTGGCAAGGGTCACTGTGGTTTCGCCGCTTTCAATCCGGCTCAGGGGGTTGCAATGGTGATGTCGCGTCCTTCGTTTTCTTCGACCGGGCCACGGGTGATGATCGTGCAGTTTTCGGCCTGGGCGGCGATGATGACGGGCATGGTGGTTTCGTTTATGAGCGTCAGGTTGCGAGCGGGACGGCGGCCGTAGGGAGACATGGCTTCGCCGGCGCCGGGTTGGGAGTAGGCGACCAGGATGGGGACGGGGAGGGTGCGGTTTTCGTCGCCGGCGGGACGAATGACGACGTTGTGGCCGGATCCGTGAATGGTGGCCAGGCCGTGGACGGTCATGTTGGTTTCCTCCGGCAGGAGTTCCAGTTCCACCGTGGCATTGTCGCCTTCGAGAAAAAGCAGCGGCCCGTAGCGCGCGTCGCCGCGGCTGTTGATGACCTGGGCGTCACTTGATACCCAAAACCCGCGTTCGCAGCCGATGGCGGCGCTGTTCTCCACATGAACCCCTCCCTGGGTGCGCAGTTCGAAACCGCCGCGCATGTAGCGGGCGGTGCAGTTGATGAAGGTGAGGTTCTCGGCTTGGGAATAGGTGCGAAAACCGTCTTCGGCAAGGGACTTCATGTAACCGGGCGTCACGCGATGCTCGCCGTCGCGGTTGCGGTATTCGGAGCGGAATTCCACCTCGTAGGCGGGGCCTGAGGTTTCGGCCAGCATATCGTCGGTCGAACGCATCACCCCCTCCACGTAACAATCCTCGAAGTAGTGATTGTTGCCGCCCTGGATGAAATACCCGTGCCCGTAGGAGCGCATGAACAGACGGCATCCGATGAGGGTGGCGCTCTCGCCGGTGATCAGCACGCCGCTGTGTTTGCGGTGATGGATCACCGGGCTGCCGCCTTTGCCGAAAAGGTCGCCGTAGCCGTAGGGAAAAGAGCCCTGCACCCAGAAAGCGCAATCGCGCAGGGTGTTGCGGTCGCCGGAAATGCGGAGCAGTTCTCCGGCGGCCGAGGTCCCGTTGCCGACGGTGGTGATATTCAGTCCGATGATTTCATTGTCGTCGCCGGATACGATGAACTCCGGATTGTGGATCGGCGCGCGAAGCGCCTGTCGCAGGGCGGTGTCGACTTCGATGGTGACCCCGTTCAGATGGAAGACGTTGTCGCTGCCGCTGAAGCTGAGGAATTGCAACTCGCCGCGCTCGCGACGTTCCGACATGGTTTCGAGCGGAAGGTAGTCGGAGACCGCATACAGTCCGGGTTGCATAATAATCGTATTGCCGCTTTCCCCGGCGTAGCGGTCCAACTCCTCCAGGCTGGAAATACGAATGGGTTCCGCGCCTTGAATGCAGGAGGCGGAGACGGCCATCCCGATAATCAGCACAAAAGGCGCAAGGGTTTGTTTGTAGGAAAGAAGTGCGTTTATTTGTTTCATTGCAGTGTTAGGTTTGGACGTTGTGACGGGAGATGAGGGACTCACGCGGCGTTTTCGTTCGTTGATCCGGCGGCCTTGTTGCTCTTCGGGTCCTTGCGTTTGGAAATTGCGTAGAACCATAATCCCAATCCGGCTATGGTTCCGCCGCAAAAAAGAAAGGCCGCCCGGCCCCACAGTGGATTGGGCAGGAGCATAAGCAGCAGAATAAACCCGCCGTAGGCCATGCAGACCATGCTGATGACCCGATATTGGACGCGATCTTCCTCCCATCCGGCCACGCCTTCGGCCTTCTGGTCGATAGGGGTGTGCATGTCGCGGAAGAACCGCTCGACCTCCTCCCGGTACGCGGGGGAGGTTCGTTTCCAAAAGAGCATGGAGAAAAGGAACCAGCTCAGACAGACCGTGAAATTGGCGCCGGTGGTGATGGCCAGGCGGAGGTCCCTGACTTCTTCGGGTCCGAGTTCGGCGCCGCCGCGACCCTGCACCAGGGCTTGCAGGTTGGGCTCGGCGATCAGACCGGTGACGCCGAAAACGGGCAGGCCGTGCAACACCAGGAACATACCGAAACCGACCAGCACCGTGCTCCATCCCGCCCAGGGAGGGGTGCGTTTGATGAAGATCCCGAAGAATAGAGGCACCGCGGTCGGCAGGCCGACAATGGCCGATATCAGCAGAATCAGGTCGAAGAGCGGCAGGCTGGGGTATTGGGCGAAAATGAGTCCGACGATGATCTGGGAGGTGCCAAGGAGCAGGGTGAAGACTTTGCCCAGCCCGATTTGCCGGCTTTCGCTGATATCGGGATTGATCACCTGACGATAGAAATTCCGCACGAGAATACCGGCGGCCCGGTTGAGACCGGTGTCCATGCTGGACATGGTTGCGGCGAAAATCGCGCACGTCAGCAGGCCCAGCATGCCGGTGGGCAGCACTTCCATGGCCATGGCGACGTAGGCGGCTTCGGAGGGATTGTTCAGGTTCGGGTACTGCACGGCGAGGTCGGGGAGGACGATGCTCGCGGCCATGGCGGGGATGATGAACACCGGTGTGATGATCGTGGTGCCGAGAATGGAAATCACGATGGCTTTGCGCGCTTCGCGGCCGCTTTTCACGTAGATGAACTTCTGCGCGCCCTCGTTGATGCTGTTGGGCTGTATGGTCTGGGTGATGAGCAGTCCCAACATAAAAAGAATCAGGACCCACGGCCGATTGAATTCGGTCCAGTCCAGGTGGGCGGCGGGGAGTTGCTCCAGCATTCCGGAGAGCCCGCCGACCTGCGGATGGACGAGTACCAGCATCGCCATCACCACGGTAATGGTCAGAATCGTCATCATCTGCACGTAATCGCTGGCGATGACCGCCCAGGCGCCGCCAAATACGGCCATCACGGTGACCACGACGCCGAGTGTGATGATGACCGTGAGCAGGTCCGCGCCGAAGACCACCGACATGAAGATTCCGATGGCGTAAAGCCCGATGCCTCCGAAAAGGATCCCGAAAGGAATGGGCATCCAGGTGAAAAACTGCTCGTTGGCCGGACCGAAGCGTTTGCGTACGGCCTCGACGATCGTGATCACCCGCATCTGACGAAAACGATGGGCGGTGAAGAAGAACGTGAAGATCAGGCCAACGATGTTCGCGCCGATGAGCGTGAAGAAAAAGGTTCCCTCAGTGTACGCTTTACCGGCCCCTCCGGTGAAGGTCCAGGCGCTGAACGTCATCACCCAGGCGGACGCTCCCACCATCCACCACAACATGCCGCCACCGGCCCGAAAGTAGTCGCTGGCCGTCTTGCTGAAGCGTTTGTAAACCGGCCCCAGCGCCAGAACAAAGGCGAGGTAGGTTGCGACAACGATGTAATCGACGATGGTCATTTTGTAAGAGTTATACCAGCTGGCAGGGGAAATCGATTCACTTGTGGCGTGTCCGCTTGAGGACGCCTCGCCGATGACAAAAGGCCTGCCCGCAAAGCGCTCACAATACCGGCCCGCCGGGAAGACAGCCCGGACAAAATGAGACCATTGATTACTTCATCATTGGTTACTGTTTCCATTCAAGCATGATCACATTGCCATGAAAGTCGCCGGGCGACTTCAGTTTGAGCGTCTGATTGTCGATCAAGGCTTCGGGTTCCGTAAGGGAACGGTTAATACGCCAGCGGCCCGGCGCCGGCGGTAGGGGGATCTCGAACTCGGCCGGCGATTCGGCGAAGGTATGAATCACAAGCAGCGCCTGTTGCCTATTGCTTCCGGCCCTCGCCACGGCCTGCCAGCCCCGCGGGTGACGCCAGCTTTCGCCGATCTGGCCGAATCGGCGGCTGCGTCCGTGTTTTATAATAGGGACGGCGAGACGGTACAGGCGTTGGGCGTGCCGGACGAGTTCCCATTGGTCTTCGCAAAGGCCGGCGATTCCCCCCGAGAGACACATTCGCCCCAGGAAGGTGGCTGAGAGACTGTAGGCCAGGCGTCGCAAGCTGTCCGAACGGTGCAGGACGGCCCAGATCTGAGACTGGCGGGGGAGCATAAGACGATGCAGGTTGGCGGCGATTATGGGGATTTCCACCGCTTCGTGGGCGTCGGAGAAGGAGGACATGGCGGTGCGTCCGAGCATGGATGGTTCCAGCCGGTGGCCGCCGGAGGCGCAGTTTTCGATCACCAGTCCCGGCAGGCGTTCGCGAAGGGTCGCGAGAAACCGGTATCCGGCCAGAACCTGCCGGCGCAACCCTTCGCCCAGCGAATCGGGATGGTCTGATCCAATGCCGGCCGTCTCGTTGTAATCGATTTTCAGATACCCGAATCCGTCGCGTTCAAGACGGTCGATCACTTTTTCGACGAGGTAGCCGAAGGCCTTTGGATCGTTGAGGTCGAGGAATCGCCGCTCCCGCACCGTGATCGGCTGCCCGTCGCGTTGCAGGGTGTGCGCGGCCATTTGGTGGAAGGCGGTGGACTGCGAGCCCAGCGTTTCCATTTCGAACCAGAGTCCGGGAATCAGACCGGATTCCCGGATGGCCGCCGCGGTTTTGTCGAGGCCGCCGGGAAAGAGGTCTTCGCTGGGTTTCCAGTCCCCGTGACCGCTGCTCCAATCCGTATCCTTCTCCTTGTACCAGCCGGCGTCGATCACCAGGTAGCGCACCTCGGAGCCTTTGAGCCGGTTGGCGATGGCGACGATTTTATCGTGACGCGGTTCGCCCCAGGTGGTGCACCATTCGTTGAAGACGATGGGCAGGTCGTGTTCGACCTCCGGATGCGTGTCCGCGGTCCGCTGCTGTACGGCGGTCATTCGGTCGCAGAGATCGTCGAGGTTGCCGGCGACGCAGGAGATGCAGGCGGGCGGAGTGGCGAGTGATTCGCCCGGCGCGAGGGATTTCATCCAGTGCCCGAACTCGCGGTCGGCCAGACCGCCGGACAGGCAGACGTCGTCGTGTTGGCGGTAAACCTCCATCTGCCAGGAACCGGCCCAGGCGAGTTGCGCGCCCCAGAGGACCCTCGCTTCGGTGTCCTCGAGAGCCGCGAACGGGAACCATCGTCGTACTGGCAGGGTCCCGACCTGACCGAAACGCTCGCTGAAGGCTCCGGCGCCGCTCCAGGAACGTTCCAGGTGCAGGGCTTCGATGGATTGGGTGTCAAGGCGTCCCTCCGCGCTCCAGGCGGAGCGGAAACGGTGCACCCGCAGGTGGCCAGGGGCGTCGGTGGGATCAAACGGGGTGATTCCGCCGAGGGAGAAGCTGCTGAGCATTTCGAGGGTGATCGGCTGGGTCGACCGGTTGTGGCAAACAGTAGAGACCTCGATGGCGGATTCGCCTGCAACCCAGGAGGTCCGGTGTTCGAGGGTGATGCCGGTGACGTCGCGTAGACGCGTGATCCTGGTGGTGCGTCGGTCTTCGGTCACGGTTTCGTGGGACACGTAACGGAACCGGTCCACCGATGGGCTGTTACGCATACTGTGCCCCTGGATGAAGGCGCCCGGATAGGGGTCGCCCAGAAGTTTGATCTGCACCAGTGAATCGATCTTTTCGGCCGGCGCCCCGTGTGGTCCCGGAGTTCCGGGAAGATGGGGAAGTCCGCCCAGGGTCATGCGACGCGGTTCCAGCGATGCTTCAAGTGCCGTGGGGAAAAGCTGGAATCCCAAACGCCCGCTCTCCGGGTCGTAAGGGAAGCGAACGGTGATGTCGGCAATGCGCAGGTCGGGAATCATAAACGGCAAGAGGAATAATGAAAGCCGGACGTGCAGGACTAAACCCGCACCGAAGTTTCATTGGAAACTGGCCGTAGAATGTTGGGGATCGTTTCGCCTTCCGCGGGAAGTCCGTCCGGTCCGAGATTAATCTCCGGCGGTCGATAATCCCCATCTATGACATAAATGAGCGTTGATTGGCCGATCTGCCGAATGTTCATCGAATCAACCGATCCGACGTGCCCGCCAATGCGGACCTCCATTAGTCCCTTATTACTGAAATCTCTCGCAAAACGCACGGGATCTACCTGGACGGCAATTCCGCATTGGCGGGCCACTCTGGTTGGCTCACCCCATCGTTTCGGTTACCGGTCCGGCGGCCAGCAAGCGCAGGGGGATTTCACCCCGGTCGCGGGCCTCCGATAAATCGACTTCGAAGAGGAGGGACCAGTCGTTCAGGTCCCGGGTGTCAACCAGGATTTGTTGCAAGACCCAGCGGCGGGGTTCTTCCCGGATAAAGGTGTTTTTGCTGTTGCGCGCCTCGGGGTCGAGGCGGATTCGTTCGTGCTCCTCGAAGTAGGGTGCGAAGAGCCGATCCAGTCGTAGCGGGGTCCAGGGTTCGCCGTCGATGTCGTCGGGCGACAACAGGCCGCTCACGGCCTCCTCCCAGTGGCCCGCCGCCACCGCGCGGACCCGGTCGAACACCGCGTTGCGCACCAGGGCGCCGAATTGGCGGCGGTCGCGGGTGATGTCGCGGGGACCGGTGAAGCCGGGGACGGATTGATTCGCGGTCGCCTCTTCGGGGGGACGGTATTCCGGGTCGCGGAGGCGTTCCCATTCTTCCAGCAGGCTGGAATCGATGCCCCGGATCAACTCGCCCAGATACGTTTCCATTTCCAGGATGGATTCCGTCTTGGCGGTGTCCGGCACGGTCTGGACGAGGGTCTTGTAGACTCCGGAAAGGTGTCGCAGGAGAATTCCTTCCGACCTTTGCAGGTCGTAGTCTTTGACGTAGTCGGCAAAGGACATCCAGCGTTCGAACATTTCACGGGCGATCGACTTGGGCTGGATGTTGGTCTCGCCGACCCAGGGGTGTTTGTCGGCGAAGGCGTTGAAGGATTCGTAGATAAACTCCCGGCGGGGCTTGGGGTATTCCACGTGGTCGAGTTCCGCCATGCGGCGGTCGTACTCCACGCCTTCGGCTTTTAACTGGGCCACTTTTTCGGTTTTGGCCCGGGCGAGTTGACGCCGTAGAATCACCTCGGGGTTTTCCACGATCGATTCCACCAGGGTCAGGACATCCAGCGCGTGATCGGGATGGTCCGGGTCGAGGAGGGGAAGGGTGTCGATCAGGTAAAGGGAGAGGGTTTGGTGGAGGGAGAAGTTCTCCTGCAGATCCACGTTCACCCTGAGGCCTCCCTTGGTTTGCCCGGGTGCTGGAGGCAGGATCTCCACGATGCCCCGCTCCAGCAGGGAACGAAACAGTTGCCAGGCCGTCCGCAGGTGACGCTGTTTGGCGCCCGGCGGTTCGTGGCTGTCGCGGATCAATTGTCGCATCGCCCGGCAGCCGTCGCCCGGCCGACCCAGCACCTGGAGCAGGAGGCCGTGATTGATCTCAAAACTCGAATTCAACGTTTCCGGCGACGATTCCCTCAACCGGCGGAAGGTGTTGGCGTCCCAGGTGATAAAGCCTTTGGGCGGGGTGCGCTTGACCTGCTTTCGTTTTTTTCCGGAGCCGGCGGTCGCTTTCTCCTCCAGTATCCGGTTTTCAATGACGTGAGCCGGCGCCTGGGCGACCACCCAGCCCCGGTCGTCGAACCCCTTGCGTCCGGCGCGGCCGCAGACCTGCTGGAAGTCGCGCACGCTCAAGATCCGGTTCTTTTCGCCGTCGTACTTGCTGAGTTGAGTCAACAACACGGTGCGGATCGGGACGTTGATCCCGACCCCCAGGGTGTCGGTCCCGCAAATCAGTTTCAACAAACCCTGTTGAGCCAGTTTCTCCACCAGCACCCGGTACTTGGGAAGGAGACCGGCATGGTGCAGGCCGATCCCCTGTCGCAGAATCCGTTTCATTTCCTGACCGTAGGGACTGCTGAAACGGAAATCATCCAGTTCCCGGGAAATCATTTCCCGGTCGTCGCGCGAACAAACGCCCAGACTGGTGAAGCTCTGCGCGTTTTCCGCCGCTTCCCGCTGGGTGAAGTGCACCACGTAAACGGGGGTTTTTTTGGTGGCGACCAGTTCCTCGATGGTTTGAGTGAGCGGGGTCTCCGCGTAGGAGAACTCAAGCGGCACCGGACGTTCCGAGGAGGTCACCACCGCCGTTGGGTGACCGTTGAGTGCGGTCAAACGGTCGGCGAACTGGTCGAGGTTGCCCATGGTGGCCGACATCAGGAGAAACCGCGCCTGCGGGAGAGTAAGCAGAGGAATCTGCCAGGAGACGCCCCGGTCGCGGTCGGAGTAATAATGAAACTCATCCTGAATGACGTCGTGCACCGCCGCCTTATCCCCTTCCGCGCACCCCATATTGGCCAGAATTTCGGCCGTACAACACAGGATGGGCGCCCGGCGGTTGACGGTGGCGTCGCCAGTCATCATTCCAACCATCTCGGGTCCGAAGTCGCGGCACAGCGCCAGGAACTTCTCATTGACCAGCGCCTTGATGGGGCAGGTATAAACCGACCGCCGTCCCAGCGCTGCCGACTTGAAATGCATCGCCAAGGCCACCAGGGATTTCCCCGAACCGGTGGGAGTATTGAGGATCACGTTCTGGTCCGCGAAGACCGCCAGAATCGCCTCCTCCTGGGCCGGGTAGAGTTCGATCCCGGCAGTGTTCACATACCCCAGAAAACGATCGAGCAGCTCATCCGGGCTGAAACGTTCTCCCGGCGACGGCATTGATAAAGCGGAAACCATTACCGAGGGAATACCGGCTATCCGGGCCAAAAGGCAATGCCCGTCCGCAACCGCTCCACCCCTGCCGGTGAAGACCCTGCTCTTTAAACTAAACGACACTCGCCTTAGCGACGCCTGCCAAGGCGTCGACCCGGTGGTACCCCATAAACCCGAAGATTCTTTTTTCCCGACCTCTGAAACGCTGGGGCTGCCGCTTTCCGCGCCGGATCCATCCAAACTCGCTGGGCTATCCAGCGGACCGCTTAGATCCACATCCACTTCTGGTGCGGAATCGAGCTCATCGGCTTGAGTGGTTGCAAAAAAAATCCTGTCTATCGTGTCAATCCTGTCAAAAAAAGAGGTGTAGAATGAAGTAGGATTTGGACAGGATGAACAGGATTTACAGGATGGAAATTGAGGCTTTAACCGAGGCGCTTTCGGGTAAAGGTCGCTCTTCCCGGGCCCGTGCCATCGTCTTCCGGGTCCGCTTGCAGACGGTCCCTGTGAGGCGGGAGATTGGTGCAGATCGAAAGGGTCGATTCAACCTGATCGGTTTGCCGGTAGCGTTCGTCAAACCAGTGGGATCGTGTGGAATATGGCACGTCCGTGTCGGTTGGTACCGCGCGAAGCGACATCTGCCATATCCTGGAGCGATTTATCACGTGACCGGCCGAATGGTTGGAAGCTGGGGGGATAGGGCACGAGACTTTAGTGGCTTGCCGGGATGGGTCGAGTATCGCTTGACAAAATTCAAAAATTCATCTAATTTGGATGAAATGAAAACCGTATCGGCTAACCGCGCGAAACAGACGCTGGGTCAGGTGCTCGATGCGGCGCAACGGGAGCCGGTGATGATTCAACGACACAACCGGCCGGCTGCCGTGGTTTTGTCGCCGCACGAATATGAACGGTTGCGCGGACTCAACGTGAACGAGTTCTCCGCGTTTTGCGACCGCATCGGCAGGCGGGCGGCGGAGCGGGGCCTGACCGGGGAGAAGCTGGACGCGATGGTGGCTGAAGAATGAGTTGGTCGAGACGTTGGGTCGTCGATACGAACCTGCTCATCAGTCGGCTGCTATTGCCGGACTCCGTTCCGGCCAAAGCCGTCCAATCCGCTATGGAAGCGGGAGAGTTGTTGGTGTCGGATGCAACGTTGGAGGAGCTCGCCAATGTGGTCTCACGACCCAAATTCGACAAGTATCTCACCTTTGCCGAGCGGCGGGAGTTCTTTGAGTTACTTGCCCGTGTGGCGGTTCGGGTGGAGATTCTCCGTCCCGTGAAAGCGTGTCGCGATCCCAAAGACGATAAATTCCTGGAAGTCGCCGTCAACGGGTCGGCACTTGCGATCGTGACCGGCGACGCCAACCTGCTGGCCTTGCATCCTTTCATGGGGGTTTCGATTCTGGCGCCCGGAAGATTTCTTGAAAGCCCGCCCGAATAGGCGGCCGGTATAGGCTAATGAGAATGGCACTCGGATAAGGTGGTTTTCCGTAGCGAATCTTTGGCTCAAGAGTCGAAACGAGAGGCGTCCGGGGCGCGCCAGGTCGACACCTTTGCAGGCGTCGCTACGAAGAGTGCCCTTAACCGAGTAGCATTCAGGCTAATGATATTAGGACGGATTTAGAATCGCGCAAAATTCCATCTCAATTCAGATTTACCCGGTAAGCGAACTGTCTTAATGAGCGTGCCTATGAAGACTGAAACAACAAGTGGGGAACGAAGAGGCTTGAAAGGGCCGGATTTTCTCGTGGTAGGCGCGCAGCGCTCGGGAACCAGTTGGCTTTATCATGTCTTGAGTCGTCATCCGGCCCTTTGGCTTCCGCCGATCAAGGAGCTGCATTATTTCGACGATCCCTCGCGCAGCCGATATCGGAAACACCTCAAGGTTCGTTGGCGTGAGATCCTCAAGTTCCGGCGTCGTCCGTCGAGTTGGGACCTCCGTTACTTTCTGGGTAAACCCGATGATGACTGGTACTGCCGATTGTTTTCGGGCGGCCGTCGCCGGGGGTTGGTGACCGGTGAGGTGACCCCGGCTTATGCGACTCTCGATGTCTCCACGTTGGAAAGAATCAAGGCTTTGAATCCGGCGGTAAAACTGATCTTTGTGATGCGCGATCCGGTATTGCGGGCGTGGTCGGCGGCGGTAAATCACCATCGCAAGTTTGCTGATGACGACCTGCCAGACGTGGATGCCGCCTTGGAACGTTCCCGCCAGGCGAGTTTTCAGGCGCGTTCAAATTACCTCGAAACCATACAGCGCCTGGAGTCCGTTTTTTCGTCGGGGCAAATTTTCTACGGTTTTTTCGACGATCTTGCCGATCGCCCGGAAACGTTCGTTGAAAGCATACTTGAGTTTCTGACCGTCCCCGCAGGTGAAATCCGCCCGCTGCTTCCGGTGTCTCCTCGCAATTCCGCCGCGGGCGGCCGCCGCCCGCCCGCGGAGTTCGAGCGGGAATTGGCCGGCCGATTTTTGCCGTGGGTCGAAAAGCTGTGCGAACGTTTCGAAGGCCCTCCCCTTGAATGGCGCGAACGCTATAAAAATCTCGTCGAGGCGAGAGAAGGTACGACCCAAAGAAATCGGTAACGGTTTATCCATGTATCGTATCGGCCGAAGAGGCATCCTTCAATCCGGACTTCCTAAGCAACCACTTCCGCAAGATCGTCGAGAAAAGCGGCGCCTCGCTGTTTTCTTTTGTACCTTTCGGTAAAGCAATGAGGACTCACGCGACCCTAATACCCAACGAAGTATTGGATTGGCTTTTATCAGGTGCCCTATCATCTCATTTTTTCCGAACACCGATCAACACCGATTCGTTCATCCGGCCAAACTTCCCTTCGTGTTCTTGTAGCGCCTTTGTGAGAAAATCAGACCGTATGGGTCGCATACCTTGACCCTCGCTTCATCTGGAGGGCTCGGTTCCACCTGCTCCGGCGAATCAAGAATGGCGAACGACACCTGCGTCCGGGACCAACGGCAATGGCGGAGCATTGCCCTCCAGAATACAGTCCGTGGCGGGCCATGCTCCCGCATGGCCGTCGATCCGGGATCGCGGGCATCCAGCCCGCACCGGCGGCGCGGGAGCGCCGCCCTCCAGGGCGCCGAATCGCAATCTCGATCCGGTTACATCAAACGATGAACCGCCTTAACCGAGTGTAATTCGGCTTAGGGCGGGAATTTCCGGGGTTGTCAGGTGGGGATGACATTCTTTTGACATGGAATTGACGGATGGCTGACAACGGGTGGCGTGGGAGAGGTATGCTGAGTTCGCATTGGACAGTTGCTGAGTTGGCCTGAATAATGGGCGAATAACCCAGGATGGGAGGGATGTGATGAATCAGAATTTTTTGACGGTACTGCTTTGGATCGGGTGGGCTTGTTTTGCCGGTGTTGCGGCTCGGGGTGATACCTGGGAAAAGGTGAATGAGGCGTTGGCCGCGGGCCTTCCGCGTACGGCGTTGGAACACTTGGAGCCGATTATCGCGTCCGCCCTGGAGGAGGGCGATTATGCGGAAGCGGTCAGGGCGGTGGGCACGGCGGTGGCGCTGGAGGGACGGGTGCAGGGGCGCAGTCCGGAGGAGCGAATCGTGCGGCTGGAGGCGCGCATGGAGGATCTGCCCGGGGAGATGCACCCGTTGCTGAACGCCATCCTGGGGCATTGGTACTGGGATTATTTCCAGCAGAATCGTTGGCGGTTTATGCAGCGCACCCCCACGGCCGAGCCGCCGGGGGAGGATTTCACCACGTGGGACCTGCCGCGGATTCTGGGCGAAATCGATCGTCGGTTTTCAGCGGCGCTGGAAGACCGCGATCGTCTAAGGTCGATCCCGGTGGGCGATTTCGATGCCGTGCTGGAAAAGGGGACCGTGCCGGACGACTACCGGCCCACGTTGTATGACTTTCTCGTCCACGAGGCGCTGTCCTTTTACGCCGCCGGGGAGCAGGGCGTCCTGCAGGCGGAGTATGCCTTTGTCCTGACGGCGGACAGTCCCGTGTTCGACCCGCTCGACGTGTTCCTGGACTGGGAGCCGGAAACGGCGGACAGCGATTCGCCGACCTACAAAGCGATACGCCTTTACCAGGAATTGCTCGCGTTTCACCTGGACGAGGGCAACCGAGACGCACTTCTCGACGCGGACCTCGGGCGTTTTCGTTTCGGGTACAACACGGCAGTTGGTCCGGAGACGGATGCGCGTTATGGCGCTGCGCTCGAGCGATTTGCCGACGAGAATGCGGACCACGAAATCTCCGCCCGCGCGTTATTTTACCGAGCCAACTTGTTCCGGATGTTGGACGACCCGGCTGAGGCTCACCGTCTGGCCAGTCGCGGGGCGCAGGCTTTCCCGGAGAGTGTGGGGGGCGCCTGGTGCGCCAACCTGGTGGCGGAGATCGAGATGAAATCGGCTTCGCTCGTGACGGAGCGGGTCTGGAATCGACCCTGGCCGGACATCCGCGTCACTTACCGGAATGTGGACCAGGTCTATTTCCGGGCGGTCCCGTACGACTTCGCAAACCTGATACAGAATCCATTACACCACGACAGGGACGCGTTTTTGTCCCGGCTGATTTCAAGGGAACCGGCGAAAGCCTGGCGGGAAGCGCTTCCGCCGACCGAAGATTACCGCGAGCGGACGGAACACCTGCCGGCGCCGGAGGATTTGGAGCCTGGTTTTTATATCCTGCTGGCGAGCCACGATCCGGAGTTCGGCACGGGGGACAATCAGATTACCTTTGTGCCGGTCTGGGTGAGCGACCTGGCGGTGGTCACGCGGCACACGGTGTCGCGGAACCAGGTGGAAGGATTTGTCGTCGAGGCGAGGAACGGCGATCCGGTGGCCGGCGCCACCGTCCGCGCGGTGTACCTGAGACAGCGTCAGTTGCGCTGGGGCGATCCGGTGGAGACGGACCGGTCGGGGAGGTTTTCGCTGCGGCCGGAAACCGGCGGGCATTTTTTTGTGGTCGAGCACGGCGGCCAACGGTTGGCTACCGATCAGGAGTATTGGTATTCCCAGCAGCCCTGGGTTCCCGAGGCGGAAAGCACCGTCTTTTTTACCGACCGCGCGCTTTTTCGTCCGGGCCAGACCATCCAGTACAAGGGCATCAGCCTGCGCCGGGATACCGCCGCCAACGATTACCGGACGCTGGACGGACGAAACGTGACGGTGGCATTGATTGATCCCAACGGCCGCGAGGTGGCGCGCCGTTCTCACCGCACCAACGATTACGGCTCGTTCAGCGGGAGTTTTCCGGCGCCTGATGGCGGCCTGACCGGAGCCCTGGCCCTGAGGGTGGTGGACGGTCCCCGGGGCGAGACGTCGGTGCGGGTGGAGGAGTATAAGCGTCCGAGGTTTCGGGTGGAACTCGAAGCCCCCGAGGAAGCGCCGCGGCTGGACGATGTGGTGACTCTCGGCGGCCGTGCTTCCGCGTACACGGGGGCCGCGGTCGGTGATGCCGTGATCCGCTGGCGGGTGGAACGCGAGGTCCGGTTTCCGCCCTGGTGTTGGTGGGGACCGTGGCGCTGGGGGCCGGGAGGCGGCGAAAGCCAGGCCATTGCGCACGGCGCCGCGCGTACCGGTCCCGACGGACGGTTCGAAGTGACCTTCTCCGCGCGACCGGATCCAAGCGTGCCGGCGTCCGACGAGCCGACGTTTTGGTTCCGGGTTCATGTCGATATCACCGACGCGGCCGGGGAAACGCGGTCGGCCACGCGCAGCGTGCCCGCGGGGTACACCGCACTGAAGGCCACCTTGATGGCCGAGGATTGGCAAACGCCGGAGGAGCCGGTTGTTTTGACGGTGACCACTGCGTCGCTGGAGGATGCACCCCAACCGGCAGCGGGCACGGTTTCGGTGTATGCCTTGCGCCAGCCGGAACGTCCGGCCCGGCGGGAACTCGATCCGGTTCGCCCTTTGCGACGGCCGGCGCCGAACGGGGAGGGTCCCGCCTATGACGCGGCCAACCCGGACACCTGGGAGAACGCGGAACGGGTGGTGGAAATGGCGTTTCGCACCGGTCCGGCCGGGGCGGAAAAACTTGAGTTTAATCTTCCCGCCGGGATTTACCGGGCGTCTCTGGAGACGACGGACCGCTTTGGCAATCCCGTGACCGCCCGCCGGACGATCCTGGTGGCCGATCCCGACGCGGAGACTTTCCCGGTGGCGTTGGCCAGCCATTTCGCGGCGCCGCAATGGTCGCTGGAACCGGGCGAAACCTTCCAGGCCCTCTGGGCGACCGGTTACGAGTCCGGGCGAGCGTTGGTTGAGGTGGAGCATAATGGGGAACGGTTGCAGCGGTACTGGAGCGACCCGGAGCGGACCCAGACGCTTATCGAGCAGGCGGTGACGGAGGAAATGCGCGGCGGCTTCACGGTACGGGTCACCCAGGTCGGCGAAAACCGGCTTTACGTTCACGAGCGTGTGGTCGCGGTGCCCTGGAGCGACCGGAAGCTTTCCGTGCGATGGGAGCGCTTTCGCTCCAATCTCGAGCCGGGACAACGCGAAACCTGGACGGCCGTTATCGAAGGGCCGGACGCGGAAACTGCGGCGGCGGAGATGGTGGCGACGTTGTACGACGCTTCGTTGGACCAATACCTGCCGCATGGGTGGAACGTTCCGCTTGGCGGGTTCCGGACGGAACAATCTCGTACGCGGATGACCTTTCACAACCGGGCGGATGGGTTCGTCCATCTGTCCCACTGGATGTACTCTTTTCCGGGTGAACCGGAGTTCAGCTACCGCCGATTTCCGCAGGAAATTGTCGGTCGGAGCGTTTTCTTTGGGCGACGGGGCGATTTCGGATTTCTGGGCGGCGAAGTGTTGACACGTACCGCGGCACCTTCCGCCGACGCGATGGCCATGCCGGCGCGGGATATGGCGGTTGATGATGTCGTGATGGAGCAGGCGGGTGCACTGCCGGCGACGGACGGCCCGCGCACTCCAGACCTGGATTCGGTTCCGCTTCGGGAGAACCTGAACGAGACCGCCTTTTTCTTTCCCCACCTGACCTCGAACGAAGATGGTGTGGTGCGGATGGAGTTCACCATGCCGGAGGCCCTGACGGAATGGCGATTCATTGGTTTCGCGCACGACCCGGCCCTGCGTAACGGTGTGCTGGAGGACAAGGTGGTGACATCCAAGGAAATGATGGTGCAGCCGCTGGCGCCGCGCTTTGTGCGCGAGGGGGACGTGATCGAGTTTCCGGTGACGGTGAGCAACGAGTCGGCGGCTCGTCAAAGCGGGCGCGTCAGGCTCACGCTGCACGATGCTCGTACGCTGGATTCGCGTGACGCGGAACTGGGAAATGTGGACAACGCACTGGAATTCGACATTCCCAGCAAGGAGTCCAGCACCTTTTTTTGGCGTATCGCGGTGCCGGACGGCATGGATTTCCTGATCTATCGCGTGTCCGCGGCGACCACAAGGCTTTCCGACGGGGAGGAGGGATATCCTCCTGTATTGAGTCGTCGAATACAGGTGACGGAGTCACTGCCATTGCCCATCCGAGGTAGGCGTACCCGGGAGTTCACCTTCGACAAGCTACTGGCGTCGGGCGATTCGGCCACGCTGCGCAGCGAGGTCCTCACCGTGCAGATGGCGTCACAGCCGGCCTGGTACGCGGTGATGGCGTTGCCTTATCTCATGGAACCGATACACGAGAGCAGCGAACACGTGTTCAATCGTCTCTACGCGAACTCTCTGGCGCGGCATATCGCCAATTCGGATCCCGCGATCCGGCGGATATTCAACCTCTGGCGGAACACCCCGGCGCTCGACAGCCCCCTGGAGAAGAACGAAGACCTGAAGTCCGTGATGCTTGAGGAAACGCCCTGGTTGCGCCAGGCGCAAAGCGAGAGCGAAGCGCGGCGTCAGGTCGGGGTGCTGTTCGACGACAACCGTCTCGACGACGAAACGGCGCGCGCGTTTCGAAGGCTGGCCGAGGCCCAGCGATCCGACGGATTCTGGCCGTGGTTTTCCGGGGGACAGGGGAACCCGTTTATCACGTTGTCCATTACCACGGGGTTCGCCCGCCTGCGCCACCTGGGCGCGCCGGCCGACCTCACGCTGGCGGAGCGGGCCTTGGGCGGGCTCGATGGCTGGATGAAGGAGAGGTATGACTATGCCACACGAAATGCCGATTCGGACGTCAACCCGCTGTCGCCGCTGATGGCGTTTTACCTGTACGGGCGGAGTTTTTACCTCGAAAGCCATCCCATCAAACCGGAGCACCGGGAGGCGGTGGCGTTCTGGCAGGAAAAGGCGCGTAAGCATTGGATTGAAATGGGACGGCAATCGCAGGCGCACCTGGCGCTGGGACTGCAGCGGTTTGGCGACCGGGAGACGGCGAGGGCCATCATGCGCTCGATCCGCGAACACGCCGTTTTCGACGAAGAAATGGGGATGTATTGGCGCGATATGGAACAGAGCTGGTGGTGGTACCGCGCCCCGATAGAAACCCAGGCGTTGATGATCGAGGCGTTCGACGAAATCATGGGAGATGCCGAAGCGGTGGAGGAGGCCAAGGTGTGGCTTTTGAAACAAAAGCAGACCCGGGACTGGAAAACCACCCGGGCGACAGCCGACGCCGTGTACGGGATTCTTCATCGCGGGACCGATATGCTGGGGTCGGACGCGTTGGTGGAAGTGACCCTCGGGGGCGAGCCGGTCGACCCCGGCGAGGTGGAGCCGGGCACGGGGTTTTACGAGGCGCGTTTTGTCCGCGCCGATATTCGGCCCGAAATGGGCGACATCACCGTGACCAAAACCGACGACGGCGTGAGTTGGGGAAGCGTTCACTGGCAATACCTGGAGGACATCGGCGAAATCACGCCGCATGAGGAAACGCCGCTGCAACTGCGCAAGCGGCTCTTCGTCAAGGAAACCACGGCGCGCGGCCGGGAGTTGCGGGCGGTTGACGGTCCGCTCGCGGTCGGCGACGAACTCGTCGTTCGGATCGAGCTTCGCACTGACCGGGACATGGAGTACGTCCACCTCAAGGACCAGCGCGGCAGCGGCACCGAACCGGTGAACGTGCTGAGCGGTCACCGCTACCAGGACGGCTTGCGGTACTATGAAAGCACCCGCGACACCGCCAGCCATTTCTTTATCGAATACCTGCCGCGCGGCACCTACGTATTCGAATACAGCGTACACATTCGTCACCGCGGATCCTACCAAAGCGGCATCGCGACCGTGCAGTCCCTGTACGCTCCTGAGTTCAACAGTCATTCGGAAAGCTTCGAGCTCCGGGTGGAATAGACTGCGGCGAGGCGAGGGGAGTTGTTTGTTTATCGGATTCGTGAGCCGGGACGGCGCGGAGATTGATGATCGAGTAGGCCGGGGCGCTACCAGGCTCTACTGATCGAGAATCACAAGGCCTCGGCGAAAGGGATTGATTGCATTTACCTGAATCATTTTCTGGTAGATCCGGTTGATTCCGTGTAAGGAAACATTCCATGGGATCCCTGGAGTATTTCCTTTACGCCTTTGTCTTGCTTTTCGTCATCGTGGATCCGGTGGCGACGGTGCCGATCTTTCTCGGCATGACGCCGCGGAACACCCGCAACGAACGTTTGCGTATGGTCCGGGTGGCGTGTCTGGTGGCGACCGGCGTTTTGCTTTTTTTTGCCGTGACCGGCATTGTGATCTTTTCCTACCTGGGGATTTCGCTGCACGCATTGCAAGTGGCCGGGGGGATTCTTTTGTTTGTCATCGGGTTCGACATGCTGATGGCCCGCGAATCGAAGGGAAAGATCTCGCCCGGTGAAGAGGAGGTGGGGCGCGTCAAGGACGACGTGGCGGTGACACCGCTGGCGATTCCCCTTTTGGCCGGACCGGGCGCCATATCGGCTATTGTTATTTTGCACGGGCAGGCTGACGGGGTGGCGCAATACCTTCTACTCGGCGGCGCTCTCGGGCTGGTAATGACGGCCAGCTATTGTATCCTGCGCCTTTCCTGCAGCGGAGCGGCGCTGATCCCGCCATTGATCATGCAGGTGGTGCGGCGGGTCAGCGGATTGATCCTGGCTGCGCTTTCCATTCAGTTCGTCCTGGACGGCCTGCGTCAATCGGGACTGTTCACCGGATAAGGTGACCCCTTGGTGTTCACCATTATCGACCGCCTTGCGAACAGGGAGCTGGGATCTGACCGCCGACCGGATCATTCGATTGCGCCGATGGGGTTTCCGAAAGTTGTGGCAACGATATGCTCTCGGCGTTGGGTGATTCCGTCGGCGAAAAAGGGCGTTGCCTTGCGGCGCATATTCCTCAGGAATCGTAACTTGGCGTATGAACTCGAAGACACCTTACCACACCCTACTCTTTGCTTTGATTTTTACGTTCAGCGTGTTCACGCTGCCTGCCACTGAGGCGCAGACCATGGAATACGAAATCGGCGAGACCATTTACGAAAATCCGTTATCGGGACCGGAGGATATCGCCGCCTGGGTGATCGAATCCGGCCGCGAAGGACATCCGGTGATCACGTTTCCGGACGGTCGCATGCGGTTGGAATCGGACGTCCATTTTCTCCTCTGGTGTCCCGAGGAATTCCCCGACAACATCGCGGTGTCCTGGGATTTTCAGCCGCGTCGCGACGACGGCCTGGCCATGTTCTGGATCGCGGCGCGTGGACGCGGAGGCGAGGATTTGTTCGATTCTTCGCTGGAGGAGCGTACCGGCGCTTACCCCCAGTATCATTCCGGGGATATCGATGCTCTGCACGTGGCGTACTTTCGACGCAACTTTCACGGCGAGCCGTTGGAGGAGCGTTCCTTTCAGACCGTTCATCTGCGCAAGAGTTACGGGTTTCACCTGGCCGCCACCGCCGGGGATCCGATTCCCTCTGTTCGCGATGTCGTCGGGCCTTACCGCATACAGGTGATCAAGTACGGGCCGCATTTCCGTTTCTCGATCAACGACCTGGTCGTCCTGGACTGGTACGACGACGGCGGGGAAACCGGTCCCGTGCTGAAGGGCGGCAAGATCGGCTTCCGTCAGATGGCCGGTTTGATCGCCGATTACGGCAATCTCCGGGTGAACCGGGTCACTCCAATAGCCGAATAAGTTGAAAACAAAAGCAGGACTTTACCCATTCTGGTTCTGGAACAGTCGGCTGACGGAGGAGGAGGTTCGTCGCCAGATCGGCGAAATGGCGGACCAGGGGGTAAAGGGTTTTTACATCCATCCGCGTCAGGGGTTGGTGCAGCCGTATTTGTCGGACAGTTTCTTCGCCATGGTCGATGTCGCGATCGACGAAGCCGAGAAGCGCGGACTTGAGGTTAACCTCTACGACGAGTACCCCTATCCCAGCGGCATCGCCGGGGGCGAGGTCGTGATAGGGCGCCCGGCCCACGCGGCCACGCGACTGGAACTGATCGACGAGAAAATTTCCGGCGGCCGGGTTCGCACGGCGTTACCCCGGGGGCGAGTTTGGTCGTGTTTTCTGTATCGGGAGATCGGTGACGGAGTTGACTGGGAAAGCGGGAAGGACGTTCGGGAAGCGATCGGGTTTCACTTGTCCGTCGAATCCTATCACGACGTCGGGCTCACCGCCTACAATCGGAAACGCTACTTTGCCGACGTGCCGACCCCGGTGCTGGAGATGGAAATCCCCGAGGGCGATTACCGTTTGGTGGCCGCCGTGCAGGTGGAGGTGGAGGATTTTAAATACTGGGGACGCTATGTCGACGTGCTGAACCCCGAGGCGATCGGCGCCTTCATCGAAGCAACCCACGAGCGGTACCGTCGCCGCTATGGAGAGCGTTTCGGCAAGGGGATCGCCTCGATCTTCGCCGACGAAACCCAGGCCGGGTGGTCCGAGCGGCTTCCGGCGGTGTTCCTTGATGAGTACGGGTGCGACCTCGACTTCTCCGCACTGGCGTCAACGGAACATCCCGAGCACCTGCGGACCATGGCGGACTTGGAGCGGCTGAAGTATCGGCTGTTTCTGGAAACCTTTGAAAAACCGGTTCGCGATTGGTGCCGGCGTCATGGAATCGCTTATGCCGGGGAAAAGCCCTGCGCCCGATTCTCGCAGTTCGCGTATATGGATGTGCCCGGCATCGACGGCGGTCACGCGAAAACGGGCGGCGACCTGGAGTTGTTGCACCCGGCGTTGCGCAACAACGCCCGAGCGGTCGCTTCGGCCGCCTGGTTTTACCAAAAGGAGGAATGCCTCTGTGAGTGTTATCACAGTCTGGGCTGGAGCGCGACGCTTAACGACGCGCGCTGGATCGCGGACGGGTTGATGCTCATGGGGATTACAAGGCTGGTGCCGCATGGATTCTTTTACAGCACCCACGGGCTGAAGAAACACGACGCCCCGCCGTCGTTTTTCTTCCAGATGCCGTATTGGCGGCATTTCGGACATTTGAGCGAGCGGGTGGAACGAATCGGCGCGGTCTTTGAGGGCACGCGCATCGAGGCGCGTATCCTGGTTGTGGATCCGAACAGCGGTCTCCCCTCGCGGGACGACCTCTCGTTCTACCGGGAGATCCTGGAAAAGCTCAGCGCCCAACACCTCGATTTTCACCTTGTCGATACCGACATCCTGGAAAGCGCTCGCATCGAGGACGGGCGGGTGTGTGTGCGAGAGATCGAAGCGGATTGGGTCATCGTGCCGCCGATGCGAGTTGTGGAGTCGCCACTCGACGAGTGGTTAAGCGAATTCGAATCCCGTGGAGGCAAGGTCATTCGCTGGAATGCGGACAACGGCGACCAGGTCGGAGCAAGCCTTTTCCGGGAAGCGAAACGCGAATTACGAATTGAAGAAGGCGGCGTCGAGGCGGGCTCGATTTATTCGGTGACGCGGGTGGGCGACGGTAAGAAACTCTGGCTTCTGCTCAATCTCTCCGGCGAGGGGCACGAGGTCGTGCTTTCGGCGGACACGCCCCTGCGCGAGATACCGTTGGAGGCGCATGGGGTTTCGTTGCTGAAACCGGAGGATGCCGGCGCGTACCGTCGTTTGATTCAGCCCTTTGAGGCCGTGATGCTGGAGGCTTCGGGACCGGAGTCGTTCGACGAGGCGTCGGATTCCCGTGGTCTTGAGCCAACGCCCGATGCGTTCGTGCGGGTCCAGGTTCCCATCGAGGCTGAAGTTCGCCGTTTGACCCCGAACCTGGTGCGCCTTGGCGAATGGGAGATGTGCTTGCTCGATGCCGATGGCCGGGCGGGCGCGGCGGCGAAAGTTCCGGCGGTACCGTTGGCCAACCAACTCGAGAAGGGTGATTTTGCCTTTCGTCCTGAATTCATCCGGGCTTTCGGCATGGCTCCGAAACTGGAGCTGCCTTCCCTGCGGGTGCGTTACGAAGCCGGCTTCGATCTGGAAGGCCGGTTCCCGTTAACGCTGGTCGTCGAGCCGGAATCGTTGGCGGGGGAGTGGGCGTGCTATGTGAATAAAACTGGCCCTTACACCGAAGGCGACCTGGTTCCGGTGGAGGTTCATGTTCGCGGAAGCCTGGGATTGGACCTGACCTCCATGCTGAAACCGGGCGAGAACGTCTTGCGTATCGAACTATCCAGTGCGCGGGGCGATGGCGGGCTGCGTAACCCCCTCTACCTGGCGGGTGATTTTACCGTATCCCCGGCTTCGGCCGGCCCGGTGGTGCGACCGGTTTTGGGACGCCAGGCCGAGGCTGATTCGGACGCAACGGGTTTCCGGGGTCTGTTTGAAAAATACGAAAAAAACGGTCTGCCGTACTTTTCCGGGACGCTGGAATACACTTCCGCTTTTACCCTGGAGAAGACTCCCTCAGGTGAGCATGTGGCCCTTGAATTGGTTTATCCGGGGGAATTCGAGGAAGCGGCCGAGGTCTCGATTAACGGCGGTCCCTTTATTCCCTCGCCCTGGCCGCCCCGCCGATTCCTGGTCCCCGGCTCCTGCCTCAAGGCCGGCCGTAACGAATTGATCACCCGGGTGGACAGCGGGCTGTGCCGGAGCTTCGAAGGCCAATGGTTCGATGCCCGGACCCACCGCTACCGCGACGCCGGAGATTCCGGTTCCTGAAACCGGCGGAGTCTTCGCCGTATCACTTTGGCGCGATACGTACCGACAGGCGATGGCCCTGGAAGCGAATGCCGTTGAGCTTTTCCACCACGTGTTCGGCCTGGTCTTCGGCGATGTCGACGTGGGCTTCCTTGTCGTGCATCCGGATAAAACCGACGGAATCCTTGGGCACCTTGGAAACTCCAAGGATGACTCCCAGGACCGCGCCGGTTTCGATGCCCTTTTTCAGGCCGACGTTGAGAATGACCCGGCGGGTGCGCTCGGGACCGGTTGGGTTTGCGTTCCGTTCGGTCTTTCGGGAAAAGGGCTCCTTTTTCCGCGGCTTGCGATCGAATTTATCCTTCTTCTTGCCCGTCTTGTCTCGCTTGGGGCGATCGACCGGCTCGCGATCGGAGCCCGCGGGAATGGGGATTTCGTCGGCTGCGGGCCGGCCTGATTCGGCTTCCCTCAAGTGGAAGAGGGCTGAAATGATGTCGGTGGGACTGTACCCTTGATCCAGGAGACGGTCGGTGAATTCGTCGTAGCGGCGAAATTCCCGCTTCTCCAGAGTTTCGCGCAGGGAGGCGAAGAAAGTATCGGCGCGGCGGGCTTCCACCATTTCGAGGGTAGGGACCGTTCCGCGACGAATGTTTCCCCTGGTGAAGCGGATGATGTTCTGGAGCTTGTAGAGTTCGCGTCCGGCCACGAAGGTGACGGCCTTGCCGCCTTTTCCGGCTCTTCCCGTTCGTCCGATGCGGTGGACGTAGTCTTCTCCGTCGTTGGGCAGGTCGTAATTGAAGACCACCTCGATTTCCTTCACATCCAATCCGCGGGCGGCCACATCGGTCGCCACCAGGAACTCGATCGAACGTTTTCGGAAACGGTTCATCACCCGTTCCCGCATCGCCTGGGTCATGTCGCCGTGCAGCTTGTCGGCGAGGTATCCCCGGGCGTTCAACTGCTCCACAAGGTCGTCGACCATGAGCTTGGTGGCGCAGAAAATGATGGCGTAGCGAATATCCTCCATGTCGATCAGACGGCACAAAACCTCCGCCTTGGTTCGACGGTTGACTTCGTACCAGACCTGTTCAATGGCGGGTACGGTCAATTCCTGGCTCTTGATTCTGATCCAGACCGGGTTCGTGGTGAAGGTCTTGATCAGGTCGGCGATCGGTTTCGGCACGGTTGCGGAAAAAAGAACGGTCTGCCGCTCCTCCGGCATTCGTCCCAGGATGGTGCGAATGTCGTCGATAAATCCCATGTCGAGCATCCGGTCGGCCTCGTCGAGAATGACGGTGGTAATCCGGTCCAGGCGGAGGGTGCCCTTCTCCAGGTGGTCGAGGATCCGCCCGGGGGTGCCGATGACAATCTGCGCGCCTTGTTTCAAACCGCGGAACTGCCTTTCGTAGGACTGGCCTCCGTAAATGGGAAGCTCACGCACACCCTTTTTGAAGGCCGCCAGTCTGGCGGTCTCCTCCGCAACCTGTACGGCCAGTTCCCGGGTCGGACAGAGTATCAGCACCTGGGTGGCAGCGAGTTTCGGGTCCACCCGCTCGATCGCCGGAATGGCAAACGCCGCGGTTTTTCCCGAGCCCGTTTGCGATTGGCCGACGACATCGCTGCCGGTCATCAGCACCGGAATCGCCTCGGATTGAATGGGTGACGCCTCCTCAAACCCCAGAGCCTGAACGGCTTTGAGCGAAAAGGGAGATAATCCCAGGTCTTCAAATTTTTTCTTGTCCATAAATCGGAGATCTACCGCAGGCGTCAGGAGAGACGTGTTTTATAGTCTTCGTATCCGAACTTCCGGACGATTTCGGTGCGGCCGGTTTCGGGGCGGTAGATCCCGATGGAGGGGAGGGGGACACCGTTGAAGGTGGTGTTCTTGACCATGGTGTAGTGGGCCATGTCGAGAAACACGAGACGGTCCCCGGTCTTGAGGGGTTCCGGAAAGGCGTACTCGCCGATCACGTCGCCGGCCAGGCAGGTCGGGCCGCCGAGACGGTAGCAGTGGGGGTGGTCGCCGCGCTTGCCGGCCCCGAAGATCTCCGGGCGGTAGGGCATTTCCAGGACGTCCGGCATGTGGGCGGTGGCGGAGGCGTCGAGGATGGCGCAGGGTCCGTCGTTTTCCACGATATCCAGGACGGTGGTCACCAGGAACCCGGTGTTGAGCGCGATGGCTTCGCCTGGCTCCAGGTAGACCTTGACGCCGTATTTTTCGCGGAAACGGGTGACGGTTTCGCAGAGCCGGTCGATGTCGTAGTCGTCGCGCGTGATATGGTGTCCGCCGCCGAAATTGACCCAGCTCATGCCGTCGAGGTAGCGGGCGAAATGCTTTTCAAAAACCATGACCGTGCGTTCCAGGGTATCGCTGTTTTGCTCGCACATGGTGTGAAAGTGCAGGCCATCGATCCCGGTCAGTTCGCGGCCTTCAAAACCGGCCGGCAGAATTCCCAGCCGGGAGCCGGGGGCGCACGGGTCGTAAAGCGGGACTTCGACCTCGGAGTGCTGCGGATTGACCCGCAGGCCGCAGGAAATGGCGCGGGGCGCCTGATCGATCACCGGGCGAAACATTTCCCACTGGGCGAACGAGTTGAAGCTGATGTGGTCGGCGTATTTGACGAGTTCCGTCATCTCCTCCCGCGTGAAAGCCGGTGAGTAGGCGTGGACTTCGCCGCCGAATTCCTCGAAACCAAGCCGCGCCTCGTGCATCCCGCTGGCAGTGGTGCCTTTCAGATAGCGCCTGATCTCCGGGAAGAGGCTGAACATGGCAAAACCCTTCAGCGCGAGGATGATCGTGGCGCCGGAGCGCCGCTGGGCCTCGTCCAGGATTTTCAGATTCCTTTCCAGAAGCCCGGCGTGCACCACGTAGCAGGGGGTGGGAATTGTGTCGAAGTCCAGGTTCATGTTGTGCCGGGGCTCAGTCGATCGGAAGTTCGCGCTGCTGCCAGGGCAGGCCGTGACGGTTCAGCGCCTCCATAAAGGGATCCGGGTCCAGTTGTTCCATGTTGAACACTCCTTTTCCCATCCAGACACCCTGCACCATCAGCATGGCGCCGATCATGGCGGGAACGCCGGTGGTGTAGGAGACCGCCTGGGATTTTACTTCGCGGTAGCATGCCTGGTGGTCGCAGACGGAGTAGATGTGGATCTTCTTGCGCTGCCCGTCTTTGACTCCGTCGAAGACGCAACCGATGTTCGCCTTGCCTTTGGTGCGCGGCCCCAGGCTGCCGGGGTCGGGCAGCACCGCCTTGAGAAACTGCAAGGGAATGATGTCGCGGCCCTCGAACCGAATGGGCTCGATGCTCGTCATGCCCACGTTCTGCAGCACGTTGAGGTGGGTGAGATATTTTTCGGAAAACGTCATCCAGAACCGGATACGCTTCAGGCCCTTGATGTGTTTGACCAGGGATTCCATTTCCTCGTGGTAGAGGAGGTAGATGTCCTTGGGACCGATTTCCGGAAAATCATAGACATCTTTGACCGCCAGCGGTTCGGTTTCCACCCATTGGCCGTTCTCCCAGTAGCGGCCCTTGGCGGTGATTTCCCGGATATTGATTTCCGGGTTGAAGTTGGTGGCGAAGGGATAACCGTGGTCGCCCGCGTTGGCGTCGAGGATATCGACGTAATGGATCTCGTCGAAAAGGTGCTTTTGGGCGTAGGCGCAGAATACGTTGGTCACCCCCGGATCGAACCCGGAGCCCAGCAGGGCCATGATGCCGGCTTTTTTGTAGGGCTCGTCGTAGGGCCACTGCCATTCGTAGGTGAATTTGGGCGTGTCGGGCGGCTCGTAGCTGGCGGTGTCGAGGTAATGGACCTGGGTTTCCAGGCAGGCGTCCATGATGGCCAGATCCTGGTAGGGGAGGGCGACGTTGATCACGATGTCGGGTTTAAACCGCCGGATCAGCGCGACCACCTCGTCCTTGTGGTCGGCATCGACCCTTGCGGTTTCGATCGGGTGCTCCATGTCGTCGCGAATCGCGTCGCACTTCTCCAGCGTGCGGCTGGCCAGGCAGATGGCGGAGAAAACATCCGGATTCTGGGCGCATTTGCGAACGACGACATTTCCGACGCCTCCGGCGCCGATAATCAATACTCTGGCCATGGTCTATTGTGGTAAATCAATTCAGATAAAACAGTCGATCCCTAGGCTGTTCCGCCGCCCCGTCACGGTCAAGCGGGAATGCGGGGGCAGGTGGAACCGAAAAGGCCCGGCGATTTGTCGTTTCGAGCGAATGCCTGACACGAGCCTCGCCCTCCGTGGAAAAGTCCGGCTAATATCAAGCATCCGATGTTCCGCGAAAACGCGGTGCCGTTCGGCGTTTCCCGGTATGCCGGAAAAGACGGGTGTGTTTTAATAAGGTAGAGCAAACTCGAACAGGGAACGAATTTCCGAGCGTTCCGGAATGCGGATACACCTGCCAATATCCACGGCGTTGTTCCTGTGGCCCGCCGTTGCGCGATTGTGAGGCCCTGTGCTGGTGGGCCGCCGCAAGCGGCGACGCTACGGAAGGAAATCCGAAAACCTGATGACGGTGAGTAGAAAACCTAAGATGGGGGAACAACCTTTGGCTCCAGCTTGATCAGGGCGAAAATGGCGGTATTCTAACTTTGTGATGGCGGGATTTCCTCCATACTCCGGGACCCTTCGTGAGCTTTCGGCTGTTTGGCTATTCCTTCTTCTGTTTGTCCTTGGGGCGATGGGCGGCTTGCCGCTACGCGGGAACGGGGAAGAATCCCCCGGGACATTCCAGGGACCGGCCATCGTCCTCGTGATTGATGGGGCCATTGGACCGGCGACCGATGACTACATAGGGCGCTCGATGGAGAAAGCCGCCGAACTTGGAGCCCCTGTGGTGATCATGCGCATGAACACCCCGGGCGGGCTTGACAGCTCGATGCGCGCCATCATTTCGAAAATTCTTGATTCGCCGATACCTGTGGCGGTGTACGTCTCGCCCGAAGGAGCCCGCGCGACCAGCGCCGGCACCTACATCCTCTACGCGGCCCATGTCGCGGCTATGGCGCCCGGAACTCACCTGGGAGCGGCGACTCCGGTTCAAATAGGCGGCGGTGGGGGACCTCTGGGACCGGACACCGACCAGGACGAGCCGGACCAACCGGACGCGGCCGAGCGCAAGATGATCAGCGACGCAGTGGCCTACATCCGCAGCCTGGCCGAACTGCGCGGCCGCAATGCCGAGTGGGCGGAGAAGGCCGTACGCGAGGGGGAGAGTCTGACGTCTTCCGAAGCCCTGGAAATGAACGTGATCGAACACCTGGTTCCGAACGTGGAAGCCCTATTGGAGGAAATGGAGGGAAGGACGGTCCAGGTCGGGGGGGAGGAACGCGAGTTGGAAACAAGGAATCTTGAGATCAGGGTGATCGAACCGGACTGGCGCACCCGCCTGCTTTCGATTCTGACCAATCCCAATATCGCCTACCTTCTCATGCTCTTGGGCATCTACGGCCTGATTCTCGAATTCGCCAATCCCGGGGCTCTGGTTCCGGGCATTTCCGGAGCCATTTGTCTGCTGTTGGGTCTTTTCGCCCTGCAGTTGCTGCCCATCAACTACGCGGGAGTCGCTCTCATATTACTCGGGCTGGCCCTGATGGTTGCCGAAGCCTTTGCCCCGAGTTTTGGCGTACTGGGATTCGGAGGCGCCATTGCGTTCGTTTTCGGCTCGATCATCTTGATCGACACCGACGTTCCGGGATTCGAGCTCTACCGCCCGCTGATCCTTGCCGTTGCCGCCATCAGTGCCTTCGTGCTGATTGTCGTTCTCTCCATGGCCGCAAAAGCCTGGAAGCGCCCCGTCGTCGCCGGCGTCGAAGGTTTCATAGGCCAGTGCGCAACCGCTCTGGAGGATTTCGATGGGGAAGGGCGGGTCAGACTGCAGGGTGAATCCTGGAAGGCGCGCACGAAAACTCCTGTGCGGAAAGGGCAGACCGTCAAGGTTGTCAGGGTGGAAGGCTTGTTGCTCGACGTTGAACCAGAACCAGAAACCAGGAAGGAAGAAAAATCATGACCACCACGTACACCCTCGGAATCATAGCCATCTTGTTGATCCTATTGATCGCGTCGGCGATCTACGTGCTTCGCGAGTACGAACGCGGCGTCGTATTTCAACTCGGAAGATTCTGGAAAGTCAAAGGCCCCGGACTTGTCATTGTCATCCCGATCATCCAACAACTCGTGCGCGTCGATTTGCGCATCATCGTGATGGATGTTCCCAGTCAGGACGTGATTTCCCAAGACAACGTTTCCGTCAAGGTCAACGCCGTCCTGTATTTTCGCGTCATCGACCCGCAAAAGGCGATCATCAACGTGGAACATTACCTTGAAGCCACGGGGCAACTTGCCCAGACCACATTGCGCTCGGTTCTCGGGAAGCACGACCTCGACGAAATGCTGGCCGAGCGCGACAAGTTGAACGCCGACATCCAGGAGATCCTGGATACCCAGACCGACGCCTGGGGGATCAAGGTCCAGAACGTGGAAATCAAGCACGTGGATATCAATGAATCCATGGTGCGCGCCATCGCCCAGCAGGCCGAGGCGGAGCGAGCCCGGCGCGCGAAAGTCATTCATGCGGACGGCGAATTTCAAGCGGCGGAGAAACTCAGCGACGCGGCCGGTATTCTCAGTCGTCATGAACAGGCGATCAACCTGCGTTACATGCAGACGCTGACCAAGATCGCGGGGGAGAACAACTCAACCATTGTCTTTCCCCTGCCGATCGAGCTGGTTCGTTCGCTGTTCAACCGAAACGAGGGAGACGCGGAAAAGAGCGAAAAGAGCGAAAAAAAGTAAGTAAATCTCACCTCAAGGTATTCACCAATTCCAGGTTATCGAGGTAAAAGACGGTCGATGTGTCCGCGTTGCTGATAAATCCGAACCAGTCGAGCGTCCTCCAATCCTCATGACCGTTGGTCAAGCCTTCGAAGTGACGCGGCGGCTGATCGGGGAGGTTGACATCCAGATCCCACGTTCCGGTTGATTGGTCGCCCAGAGTGGTTCTGATCTCGAACCGCACCCATTCGCCGGAGGGGATTTCGAGCAGTTCCCTGCCATTCGCACGCAAGGTCCCCCTGAGAATCGAGAAGCTTGGGCCGACCCGGTACGGACTGGTGTTGTCGCGCCATTCGTGAATGAACTCGACGCCCGGATCGACCCGCAGGTCGAAGGCCGCTCGGGTCAGTCCTTCACGATGATCCGGGCGGTAATAAAAATGCGGATTGAACCTGGCGCGCAAGCCGGGGGCGTCGGTTACTTTCAAACTCCGTTCGCCGCCGGCCGCATCTTCATCGGTCACCGCGATCCCGTCACCCCGGCCTTCGGTTTGGACCTGTGCCCGCCGGGGCGCGCTGCCGAGGACGGCGTTTTCAAAATCCTCATTCAATTGAAGAGGCGGAGCGGGCGGAGGTTCGGGAGCAGCCTCCATGGGCGGATACGAGACCTCGGCGGCTTTCGCCTTCCATGCGGAATCGCCGTAGACGCCGGCTTGCGATGGATCGAATGGCTGGAATCCAATCCCGGCCAACCGCGATGGCTCTCGAAGGCGAAAATCCAGGCGGTCCGGCGCGACAAAAAGAGGATCCGTAATCAACGACTCGGTATCACGTCCAAGCTCCCTCCACTCCTCCAGCGTCATGCCGGCGAAATCGATCGGAGCCTGCGACGTTTTGTAATAGAGATTGTTTTCCACGTCCAGGTTGGCTTCCCTCCAATTTCCCCGCATCAAGGGACCTTCGTCCCAATACACGATGTTGTTGGTGAAGCTGAAGGAGAGGTGCGGTTCGACTCGGGTAAACTGCAACTGCTGCTCGAGTCCGAAGGCGAAAATATTATTACGGATGATATTCTCCCGCCCGTAATGCTGATGGTACCCCCCGCTTTTGGTGTGGTAGACCAGATTGTTCTCCATCAGTATCCCGGTGCTCCCTTCATCGTTATACAGACCCCACCCGCCGTAGTCCCAGGAATAAACATTGTGGATCACGTTGTTGTTGACGGTCGTCTCTTCCGAGGGACCGAGGGTATAGACCCCTCCCATGTCACTTAGGAGCCCCCAACCCAGGTGATGAATCCGGTTGAAATCGATCCGGTTGCGAACCGCCAGACTCTCGTTGTATCCCCAGCGCCACCCCACGGAAATTCCGGTGTAATAGAGATCACTGATATCGTTGTGGGTTACTCGATTGTCACCGCTATGCCCGATCCAGACACCCACCGCGCAGGGAAATACACGCCCGCCATGCCGGATGATGTTGTTGTCGACCGTGATCCGGCCGGTTCGCTCCGATTCATTGGAGGCAATGCGGGTTTCTCCGATACGGACTCCCCCGGCTCCGAAATCATGGATAAAAGAACGCCGGATAACACTCTCGCTGCAGCCCTTCCGGAACCAAAGGGCATAGGTGCCGATGTGCCCGATTTCGCAATCCTCAAAGGTCACGTGCCGGGCGCCGTCAGCCATGATCACCGCATCGATCGGAGCGGCGGCCTGGGCGGCCTCAAACCCTTCCGGGGGCGTAAGCCATTGCGCGTGATGAAATGTCAGCCCCCGAAACGTCAAGTGCTCCACATACTCCTCCGCCGCCGGATCGCCCTCGATCAAAATGAATTTCTCCGCCACCGGCGCGACCACGTCGGCATTCATCATTTCCTCTCCGGGAAGCGGCAGGTAAAAAAGCGTCCCGTCCCGATCCAGAAACCATTCCCCCGGGGTATCCAGCGCCGCCAGATAGTTTTCCAGGATGAACCCGGTGTTTCGCCGCATCGGATTCCACGGTTTCATTCCTTCGCCCGTGGTCACCAGAATGCCCGCGTTCGTATCCACCGAATCGAGAAAACGACGGGTGTTGTCCCAATTATGATAGGCCAAAAGGTTCACATCCCGCAATTCCTCCTCGGTCAGACCGGCCAACGATCGAATGTCATTCGGGCGAACGGAAATCGTTTGCCGGGCCCGGGCCGGCCGGGAACCGCCTTCCTCGAAAACCTCCTCGTCAACATCGAGCATATAGGAGAAGAACCGGTTCGGGGTGCGGGCGCGCGTCGCCCGCCGGCCGTTCACCCAAAGTTGCTCGAAATACCAGTCACCTGCCTGGACTTCGGGAATCCGGGTAGTCCAGATTCCGTCAGGGTTTGGACTGAACCCGCCGATTCGCCGGCCGCCGCTGAATACCGGCCGGGCCCCCGGAGCCGCCTCGTACACGATGGGTGTTTCCTCGGCGCCGCTGTCCTCCGGCGTGAAGACGACAGGCTCCCGCAACAGATACTCTCCGGCGGAGATGACGACGCGAACCTCCCCGGAGAGCTCGCCCGCCGATCGAAGTTCGCGAATCGCGTCCTGGGCTCCAGTCAGAGAAGCGAGCGGCCCGTCGCGATCGTCCGGCCCAGGTCGCGCCACGGTGCCGGACCACTCATCGCGGCCATCGGGGGATACATAAAAAGTGATACCGTTTGTGTTCCCGATAGCGGAAACCGGGTAAAAAAGAACCAGGACAAAGCCGAGAAGTGCCGGGAAAAACGTACGATGTGTCATAAGGATCCGACAGAGAGAGTAGGCACTCCTCCGCCAACCGTCAAAGGAAGAAGTAACCTGGCTGCCCGTCGGACACGGCTTTTCCATTTGGCCTCTGAAGGCCGCATGAAAAAGCATTTCAGATCGAAAATTTGAAATTTGATATCCATGTCTCCCGCCCAGGCGCATGTGCGCAGGCCTGCGTCAGAGAGGGCGTTCGCAAGCGAACACGCTACATGGGATTCCGAAAACTTGATTCAATCGGAACAATTTTGCCTGTTTCAGGGCTTTGGCGCACGCGGCGATACCGATTCTCTTCAGCGGGTGAACTGCCACCAGTTGAAATTGAAGAGGTCGCTGTCGTCCGGGCCTTCGAATATGAAATAGAGATCGTGTATCCCTTCAGCGTCTGAGATGTCGGTTTCGACGGTTGCCCACTCATCCCAACCGCCGGTGTCGGGCACTTCGCAAGTGCCGATCAAGGGGCCGTCCGCCGCGCCCAAACGAATCTCGATGCGACCGCCCTCCGAACCGGAGGCGACGCGCGCCTGGAAGCTTTCCGCGCCGGATTCAAAGTCGACGCCGGCCACTCTGATCCAGTCTCCGTTATTGATCGAGGTCACCATGGTGCCTCCTTCACTGCAGTCTTCTACTGCGATTCCCTCCTGTCTGTTGATGGTCGCCGCCTTAACCGTTTGGTACGGATTGAAGTTCCGGATCTGCGGGACCCCGTCGTGGGTGACGACCACCGGTTCGATCGACCCGTCTTCGTTGTGGATCAAACGCTCCACCGAAATATTTCGGAAGAAGGTCTCACCTGAAAGTCTGCGGTCGTGGTAGAAAATGTACCATTCCCCCTCGTATTCGATGATCCCCTGGTGGTTGTTGTTGTGGTTGTTGATGTTCTGACCGTCGAGCGTCGGGTTTTCGAGCACGATCCCCTGATAGGTGAACCCGGTCACCGGATTGTCGCTGGTGAGGTAGTCGATTCGGGCTGCGCCCTCCGCGAAATTGGTCGAATAGGTGAAGTAATAAATGTCGTTGTGTTTGTGGACGAAAGCCGCCTCGAAAGAGTTTCTCGCTTCGATGGTGATGGCCGGGCCTTCGACGGATATCATATCCTCGTTGAGCTTGATGACCCTAAGGTTTTCACCGTAACCGAACCGATTGTTGGCGCCGCCGCCGAAGTAAAGGTAGGCTTGGCCGTCATCGTCGATAAACACCCCCGGATCGAATACCCAGGCGACATTCGCATTGGGAATATGCCGGTCGATTAACGGTCCGCCGAGCGGATCGACGAAAGGCCCTTCCGGGCGGTCGGCGACCGCGACGCCGGTGTTCGAACCGCCATTGGGAAAATAGAGATAGACCTTGCCGTTCCGCTCAATCGCTCCGGGAGCGAAGGCCCGTCCGGCCCACGAGGCGTCCCTGGGGACCTCGAATACAACCCCGTGGTCAAGCCAGTTGACCATGTCGTCGGTCGAGACCAGGTTATAGCTCACGATATCGTAGCCATTCCGGTTGTGTTCGTCGTTCGAGCCGTAAACGTACAGCCGCCCTTCGAATATCATCGGCTCGGGGTCGGCCGAGTAACGTTGAGTGAAAATCGGATTCGCGTGAAGCGAGTTCGAAAAGGCGAGACCGGCGCCCAGAGTTGCCAGTGCGATCAGTGTGGAGAATGCTTTTGTCATTGGTAGGCCTTGCGTTAGTGAATGAGCAGCCAAGTCGGGTTGGGGGGACAAATAAACAATATCGGGCGATCGTGGCAAAGCAGGGTGCGTGCTAACAATAGACTAAACTGAAGGACACTTGGTTAAGCCCTCCATCGATCCCGATTTTGATGCCGATTTCGATTTGCTCCGCCATCTTCACTCTGTCGGTACCGATGGAAAAGGCTTAACCGTGCCATTCGGGCTAAAACCGTAACGCCGTTCCAACCCCTGTTTTAAGCGTCGCCTCCGCTTTCAACCGCGGGGATACGAATTACCCATCCAACCTGCGAAAACGAATGTTGCGCAGGGCGGCGGTGGTGTTCCAGGACGCGATGCCGAGGGGGCGCGAGAGGGCAATATCGGGGCGAACGTCGAGTTGGCGGCCGGTGGTGTCGAGATCGACGATCGATTCATCGTCGATCCATGCCCGAATCCGGTCGTCGGTCACGCGGACGCGAACGGTATACCACCGGTCCGTCTCGAAGGTCATGTAGGTCGTGGTTTCATTTTCGGAGGCATCGGCGGAATCGACATTGGAAACGCCGACCACGGTGCCGCCCCAGCCGCCGACGATTAACGATACATGGGTTTCGCCGACCGGAAGGGTGAGGCCGCAAAAGATATCGATCCCGTCGAGCCTCCTCGCTTCCAACGAGATTTCGTAGTCGGTCTTGGGAAAGGGTTCCTCGCCGGTCCAGGTGATCCCGGTCAGGCCATCGCCCCGGCCAAGGATGATTGCGTCTCCGTCGATCGACACCGTCCCGGGCAGGAGGAAGCCGGTCGGACGCCATTCGCCCAGGGTCTTTCCGTCGAAGAGAGACGTCCACCCGCTGTGAGGGGAGGTCGGTGGCAGGTCCGGATTTTGGCGGGGGGCGACACAGCCGATCGGAAGAACCGCCATCAGGAAGATCGAAGCGCAAGCGGCGAAAGGTGAAATCCTGCAGGCGGGCATACGGCTTTATGCGGTCACCTGGAATTCCGAGGCAAGCCAAATACGATCATCAGGCACCAGGTCTGCCGTAGGTTGGCCGATCGATGGGTGAAGTATCCGCTTGGGAGACAACTCTACTTTGGGTCATGACGTTTTGGGAGAGACAGATATCCATCGCGTTGTTCTTGTGTCCCGCCCTTGCGGGCTTGCGCGGGCCTGTGCCTGGAGGGCCGCCGCAAGCGGCGGCGCTACCAAAGAAAATCCGAAAACCTGAAGACGGGGAGTGTAACCATGAGTGCGTTGCCAGTGTTTCGGGCGGGGCTGGGCAACACGGTGAAAAAGAAGGACGACAAAAAAATTACCAGCTGGTAATTTTTTTGTCGTCCTGTGGGAATTCGCTTTTGTGATCGAGCGAAGGTTGGCCGGATGTTTTGGGTCCGGAGATCGCTCGCCGAAAAGAGACTCGCGGACGCTCTTTTAGGAGTCTGTCGGCGAAGTCCGACAGACTCCTAGCGCCGGCGACGGCGCAAGACCACAACCGTCAACATACCGATGCCGAAAAGCAGAGCGTAGGTGCTCGGTTCCGGAACCAGGGCGAGGCTGTTGGCCCCTTCGTAATTGTAGTCGATCGAATAACCGTCCGGCAGACCGATCACCTGGTTGAACTCGGTGCCGATCAGCAAACCGTAGGTTGCGAACACGACGATTCCGGACAGGTCGTCACCGAGCCCCACGAACTCGACGGTGGCTTCGGTGATATCCAGTGAGCCGGCAACGTCGAGACGATCGATCATTGCGCCGTCGTATTCCACCTGGAAGGTTCCCCCGATATCCGCGTTGGCTACGCTCAAGGTCCCGATCGAATTGCCCGGCGCCAAGGTCGCGCCATCGGCGATCGATACCAAACCGTCGATTGATCCCGTTCCCCGCAGCGTGGTGCCGGTAGCCACGTTCACTCCGAAGATGCCGTTCAGTTCGCCGTTTATCGCCAGCGAACCCCCGCCGGAAACCTCCACGGTTTCGAGACCCGTGCTCCCGGAAAAGGTCTGCGAGGTACCGACGGAAAACCCGTTGGTATTGATGTGCATCCCTCCGTCCTGGATGTTGGCGTTGGTCAGACCGCCGATGAAATTGTCGTTATCGCCGGTCGCACCCACGATCGTTCCGTTGAAGTTCACGGTCGAGGTGCCGCCGTCGTATCCGCGAAGGTGGGAAGTGTTCAACGTGCCGCCATCCAAATTCATTTCGCCGGTACCGCTGAAATGTCCCACGCTGACCCCGGCATTGGCGTTGAGCTCGGCATCGCCGGATAGATTGTACGTTCCGGTTCCCACTTCACCGACCCAAACCGGGCCGTCCGAATTCACCGTACCCCCGCTTTGAGTCAAGGTGCCGACACTGTTGTTGCCGGCGCCCATGATGAACGAATCTCCGCTGGTGTGGTTGTAGGTGCCTCCGGTCATGTTCATCTCTCCGAGACCGCCGTCGCGCCCGATCGCCAACCAACGGTTTACGCTGATCTCGCCGCCGGAAAAATTGAAAACTCCATTGCCGTCTCCACCTTGGCCGACCCAAAGCTCACTGGCGATATTGAGCGTGCCGCCGCTCATATCCATGGTGCCGGTGGCGTTGTCTCCCACGATGTAATTGTCAAAGGCGGGAGTATGGTTTTGAACGCCGCCGGTCATGGTCATCGCTCCGGTACCGCCACCGCGACCCACCACAAACCAACGGCGCGACTCGATCTCGCCGCTGGAAAAGTTCAAGGTTCCGTTGGAGCCACCACCCTGGCCGATCCAGGTTTCGCCGTTGAGGATCATGCTCCCGCCGTTCAGGTTCAAGGTGCCGAAACCGCCGTCGTCGCGGCCGACGTTGAACACGGCATCTACGTCTTGATCATACAGGGTGCCGGCTTCCAGGTTGAGGACGCCGGTGGCGCCGCCCCGGCCAACATTGGTTTCACCGGTCGAGCGGAAAACCGTTCCCTCGCCGGAAACCGTAACCGTGCCGTCGCCGTCGCCGCCGCCGCCGATCCAGGTCCACGCCATGTTATTGAAGATTCCTCCGCCGGAAATTTCCGCCGATCCGGGGCCGTTCCACCCGGCACGCAACTCCCAGACCGTGTACTCTCCATCGGAGTCCCACAAAGCGGTGCCCCCGTTGTTGATATCGGCGTACTCGTCGGTACCGGGAACAACTCCGCCGTCCCAGTTGGCGCCGTCCATGAAATCGCCCGTTTGGGCGACCCATTCGATCGAGGTCTGAGCGTGAGCGGACGTCAAGGGGATCAGGCCTGCCACGCAAGCGGCGACGAGCCCGAGCAATGTCCGGCGATCCATCGAATTTTGATTGGTTCTATGCATTTTGTTTTGATTTTCTATGGGTTCAGGGTTTTGGAACGCTTCATCGCGGCGGGCGAAGCGTCAAAAATGATGAGGCTCAACGTTTATCCGGAAGATTCAAGCTTCGCCGGGCGCCGGTAAAACCGGCTTGGCGGTGCGTGAATAACGAGTATCGTTGAGTTGGACTGGAATTTTTCACGGTTTGGGGGAGACTCGATGTATAAGAAATGCGATGGCATCTTGGCCGATAGAAAGGTTCTTGCTGGCGCAATCCGATATAATTAATTAAATGGCCTATATATATAAGAAAAGCCTGTCAAGGGGATATATGTGGCAAATGCGGCAATTTACGAAGGTTTGGACCATGGGCACGGTCATCATCGTGATGGCGGGCTTTTTGTCGTGGAGTGCGTTGGCGGTGGCACTCGACTTGCCGGAGAGCCAAGTGCGGGCGGCTTGGGAGCAGTGGAGAGGGGAGATCGAGGGACTCAAAGCCCGGGACACGGAAGAGGAGCATCCGGATGAGGCGGTGTTGTTCATTGGAAGCTCTTCCATTCGCTTATGGGGCTCCATCGAGGCGGATATGGCGCCTTATCACCCGATTCAGCGGGGATACGGCGGAGCCCGGTTCTCGGATCTGGCGGTGTTCGCCGAGGACCTGATCGCCGCGCATCGTTTCCGGGGCGTTGTGGTTTTTGTGGCCAACGACGTGACCGGCCGGGACGACGATCCGGAAGCCGGGCAGGTGGCGCAGTGGTTTCGAATGGTGGCTGAAGTCGCGTTGCGGCACCAGCCGGAAGCGATGGTGTTCTGTGTGGAGGTCACTCCGACTCCGTCCCGCTGGCACGCCTGGCACGCGATACGGGAAGTGAACACCGCTCTGCGTGCAGTGTGTGAAGGAGATCCCCGGTTACATTACGTCGCGACTGCCTCGAGATTCCTGGACGGACAAGGCGAGCCGCGTGCGGAGTATTTTGTCAGTGACAGGCTGCACTTGAACGAATCCGGCTACGCAGTCTGGGCCGAATTGATCAGATCGGAACTCGCCGCAGTTTGGGGCAGGGAAGGGGATTGATCCGCCGAGCACTCCATTTCGACGATGACGGAACGAGGGTGAGCGTCATCGCCGCCCGATGTCCGCAGAGGCCACCGCGGACATCGGTGGCAAAAAAAGAACCCTGATGGCTCCGGCGGACTCAGGCTGTCGCCGCCGCGGCCCGGGCGAAGTTCTCCAGACCCCGGCGAATATCCTCGATGGGGTTCTGCGGGTTCAACTCGTACTCGAGGGAGATCGGTGCGTCGTATCCAATCTCGCGAAGCGCCCGGCAGAAGGCCTGCAGATCAAGCGAGCCTTCGCCGAGGATGGTTTCCGGGGGACTGTTCCGATGGATCCCCTCATGATCCTTCAGATGCATGCCGTAGAGGCGGTCCTTGAGCAGGGTCACCATCTCCACCGGGTCTTCGCCGGAACGCATATAGTGGCCGGTGTCGGGACAGAACCCGATGCGTTCGTCCCAATCCGCGACCGCTTCGAGGGAGTCGCTGATTCTATCGTAGCGGTGGCCGGGCCCGTGGTTGTGGATGCCGACCTTGATGTCGTATTCCTGCACCAGGTCGTGGAGAATCGGGAAGGAGTCCGGGTGTGGATCGCAGGAAATGAGGGGAATGCCGGCGAGCTTTGCGAACTGGAAGATGTTGCGGTTGTTTTCCGCGTTGCCGCCGAAGTGGTGAACCCCGTGAACCGAAAGGTGCAGGTCGTGAGGCCTAAGCTGCTCCTTGACGGCGTCAATCCGGTCCATGTCTTCCGTGACCCCGAACTGGCCGGGAAAAAACTCGATCCAATGCAGGCCCAGGGAAGCGGTGTGTTCGATCGTTTCGGAGATATTGAAATGCCGGAGCGAAAAACTCTGAATTCCCATCTTGAATCCCCTGTAGTGAGCGATGCTGGCCTTGATGGCATCGGGTTTTTCCTCCGCGAACAGCCGGGCGGTTCCCAGGCAAGCGGTGGAGAAAAGCGCGGCGCCGGTGGCTCCGATAAACCGGCGGCGGGTAATGTTTTTCATAGTGCTCATGGTGTCCGGGCGTTGATCGTTTACCCCGATTTCCCGCTTGGAAAAAGGGGAGCCAGGAATGGGACTCGAACCCACGACCTATGGTTTACGAAACCATTGCTCTACCAACTGAGCTATCCTGGCCTGCTCAATTCCATCCGGGATGCCTCCCAATGGCGACGGTTCCGTGATGGAAAACGTTGATTTTGGCAGGAAGTGAGAAAGCTTGTCAATCCTGCGGGCAGTGTATTTCCTGAGACAGGAATTGAGGGGGGAATAAAGACGAAATTTTGCGCTTACTCCAGTAATCATTCCCTGTTGACCGACACTTCTCACAAAAGCAACTACCATTAATCCAACGAATGAATCAATTGAACCAAACCATTTCACGTCGCAAATTTCTCGCTACCGGTGCCGCTGCGTTGGGTCTTGCACCCATGGCGTTCCTACCCGCCCGCGCCGATTCTCCCAACGAGGAGATTCTGATGGGTATCATCGGTTGCGGTAGCATGGGAATAGGGAATATGCGGAACTTTCTCAACATCAGCGGGGTGCGCGTGGTCGCAGTCTGCGATGTGGATGCCAACCACATGGCCCATGCCAAATCGATCGTCGACGGCCATTACGGTAATTCCGACTGCAAGGCTTACCCCCACTACACCGACCTTCTTCAACATCCGGGTCTTGACACCATCAGCCTTGCAACCCCCGACCACAACCATGGGTTGATCGGAATCGACGCCGCCAACGCGGGTCTCGACATCTATGGGGAAAAACCCTTCACCTGGGGGTTGGCCGAGGGTCGTGCTCTCGTGAATGCCCTCGAAAAGAACAAACGGGTCTGGCAAACCGGCTCCTGGCAACGCTCGGGAGGCGAATTCGCACGCTTTCGGGCGCTGATTCAAAACGGGACCCTAGGTCAACTGACCCGCTTCGAATGCGGAACCCCTTCGGGCATGGGGATTCAACAACACACACCTCGGGAGCGCTGGAGTGAAATGATAGGAAAACCACCGGCTCACCTCGACTGGGACGCGTGGACCGCTCCGGTGAAGGACTATCCCTATCACCCAATGATCCACCCATGGAACTGGCGTTGGACCAACGATTTTGGGGGTGGACAGCTTCTCGATTGGGTGGGCCATCATGTGGACATCGCCCTTTGGACCCTCAACCTCGACCACACCGGTCCGGTCAAGATGGAAGGCACGGGCGAACTCGGGAACCACGAGTTTTTCGATACCTATGTCAACTACTCTTACCAGGGCACTTTCAAAGATGGCCTGGTGGTTGAAGTTCGCAGTGATTTCGGAGGAACCAGGTTCACCGGCGAAAACGGCTGGATCCACGTCGATCGCGGCCGCCTGGAAGCTTCCGATCGCGACCTGCTCCGCAATCTCCCGGATGATTTCAATCCGCGAATTCCGAGTCACCAGCAGAATTTTATCGATTGCGTCCGCAGCCGCGAACTTGCGGTTTCGCATGCCGAAGCATCGCATCGCGCCTCGTCCTTTGGCCAATTGGGCATCGTGGCGATCGACACCGGGGAGCCTCTCCTCTGGGATCCTGACGAGGAAAAGGTCCTCGACAATCCCGCTCAAGCGGCTCACCCGCGCCTGGGTGATCGCACTTGAGGTTCTTTCATCCGACGGGGACAACCTGCCGCGCCTGGTTTTTCGGGACGAGTCTACTTCACTCGTGCCGGGAAATCAGGCTCCGTTTTGTTCCGGAATCCCGGAATTCTTGACTTGGCGTCGAGCAGCCGAATCATATATCTGTTTTAGCCGATAAATCTATCTAATATACTTAAGTTATATGTGTTTGAAGTTCCTGTTGTTTTGTGGTTTCCGGCGTTCGGTTTCATTGGTCGTGGCGGGGTACGCTATGTTTTTCGGGCTGGCGTTTTCGGTGGATGTGGTCTCGAGCCCGGCGCGGGCCGATGAGCCCGAGCGCCTGCATGTGCTCTTTCTGGGCAGCGGAGGCCTTCACGTTCCGGTGCAGCGCCTGAGGGATCTGGCGCCCGCGATGCTCGATCGCAATATTTCCCTTTATTACACCGAGGACCTGAACGATCTCAGCGACGAGGTGCTTCGTTATTACGACGCGGTTTTCCTCTACGGAAACATCGACGCCTTTGAGTCGGAGGATCAGGCGCGGGCGCTTTTCGACTATGTGGAGAACGGCGGCGGTTTTGTGCCGATTCACTCGGCCTGTGGCTGTTTCCTGGAGGGCGACCCCGATTTGCGGGATGAATACATCCGTCTGGTCGGCGGGCAGTTTCTATCGCACGGCGCCGGGGTGATGACGACCGAAGTGGCCGAACCCGATCATGAAATCATGCGGGGCTATGAGCCGTTCGAGAGCTGGGATGAAACCTACATTCACCAGAATCACAACGAAGAAGGTCGAACCGTCTTGACTCATCGGCGGCGTTCCAACGGCGAACTCGAACCCTGGACCTGGGTCCGCGAACAGGGACAGGGAAGGGTGTTTTATACTGCCTGGGGTCACGACCATCGCACGTGGCAACATCCTGGATTTCACGATCTTCTGGAACGAGGCATTCGTTGGGCGGTCGGTCAGGACGTCCAGGAGGTTTTGGCGAACCGCACCCTGCACCAGCCGTTTGAGACCATCGGCAAGGACATGACCTACCCGCCGCCCCAGCGCGCCCGCGATCGGGGGATCGAGGACTGGCAGGAAATGCAGTTGCCGATATCGCCCGAGGAGTCGATCCGGCGCATGGTGGTTCCCGGCGGCTTCCGGGTGGAACTCTTCGCCGCCGAACCGGATGTGTACAATCCCATGGACATGAACTGGGACGAACGCGGCCGGCTCTGGGTGATCGTCACCGAAGACTACCCCAACGACCTGATGCCCGAAGTGGTCGTGGGCAACGACCAGATCCGTATTCTGGAGGATACCAACGGCGACGGCCGAGCCGACAAAGTGACGGTTTTTGCGGAGGGGTTGAATATCCCCACCAGTTTCGTTTTCGCCAACGGCGGGGTGATCGTGCACCAGGCGCCGCAGACGCTTTTCCTGCGCGACACCACGGGTGACGACAAAGCCGACGAATGGACGGTGCTTTTCGACGGGTGGCGGCAGTCCGACACCCACGCCGGCCCGAACAACCTGGCTTACGGCTTCGACAACTGGATCTGGGGCGCCCAGGGTTACGATGGTTTCAACGGTGAAATCGGGGGAGAGCGGTTCGGCTTCCGCCAGGGCGCGCACCGCTTCAAGCCGGACGCCTCGCGGTTCGAGTTCTTGCGCTCCACTAACAACAACACCTGGGGATTTGGTTTTGGTGAAGACGGAAGCACTTTCGTTTCCACCGCCAACGGAAATCCCACCACCTTCCTGCCGTTTGCCAACCGGTATTACGAACTCACCAGTCAGTTGAGTCCGACCAACACGGAACGCCTGATCGAGGATCAGCGGATGATCTTCGTTACCGACATGTTTCGTCAGATCGATTTTATCGGCGGTTACACCTCGGCGGCCGGTCAGGAGTTGTACACCGCCCGGACCTATCCGAAACGCTACTGGAACCGGATCGGTTTCGTCAGCGACCCGACCGGTTACGCCGCCAGCCAGTTTGTTTACGAGCCGGACGGAACCACTTACCGCACCACCAATCCGAACAACCTGGTGGCCAGCGACGACCAGTGGTTCGCGCCGGTGACGACCAAGGTCGGGCCGGACGGTCATGTCTGGGTGGCCGACTGGTACAACCACGTTATCGCGCACAACGTGGTGGGCGCCGGCGTGCCGTCGGTTCCGCACGGTCCGGGCAACGCCTATCCTTCCGACCTACGCGATATGGAACACGGCCGTATTTACCGCATCGTTTGGGAAGAGGCCGAACCCTACGAACCGTTCACCCTGCACAATGCCGGTCCGGAGAAACTAGTGGCCACGCTCGCGCACGACAACCTGCGCTGGCGCCTGCACGCCCAGCGTCTCCTGGTGGATCGCGGCGAAACCGATGTCCTTCCCGCGCTCATCGAACTGGTGCGGGACCGGTCGGTTGATGAAATCGGTTTGAACCCGGGCGCCGTTCACGCGCTTTGGACGATGCACGGTCTGGGCCTGTTGGAGGCGTCTCACGCCATGCATTCCCACGGGCACGACAACGGAAACGGCGAAGCGATGGCGGCCGTGCGCGAGGCGCTGTCACACCCTTGCTGGGCGGTGCGGCGCAATGCGATCCAGGTGCTTCCCGAAAATGGAGCGACCCGGGATATGTTGCTGGAAGCGGATGTGCTAAACGACGACTCGCTCAAGGTGCGCAAGGACGCGCTCCTGGCCCTGGCGGTGATGGCGCCATCGGATGATATAGGCCGTGCGGTATTCACCTCGTTGCAAGAGGAAGAAGCGGCGGCCCAGGATCCCTGGCTTCGGCAGGCGGCGGTGATCGCCGGCTCGCAGCATGCGGCCGGATTCCTGGCGGCGGCGAGGTCCGCCGGATTCGGCGATGACGACGTGGAAGAAGAGGAACACGAAAATCTTTTGCGCAATCCCACCTTCGAGAATGTCCGCAACGGTAGTCCTGTCGGGTGGCGCACCAACACCTACGGCGGTTCGGCCCGTTTCGAACTGCGTGAAGGGGAGGGGCGCGACGGCGGCAATGCGCTGGGTATCCATTCCGACAACGGCGCCGACGCCAGTTGGCTGACCGACGTGCGCCTGGAGGCGGGGCAGCGTTACCGCCTCGGCGGATGGATCCGCACACGGGATCTCGACAACCGCGGCGGTCGCGGCGCACAGTTCAATATCCACGGCGGACCGATGGTCGAAAGCCGCACCTCTGCCGTCGGCGAAGGCGACAACGATTGGCGGTACGTGGAAGTCGAATACACTCACCCGAACAACGGCGCCTTCCAGTTCAGCGCCGTTTTGGGAGGTTGGGGACAGTCGGCCGGAACAATGTGGGTTTCCGATCCGTTCCTCTATCACCTGGGCGCCGCCACGGCTGGGCTACCGGAGGTCTTCGCCATGGTGCGGGCGCACGCCGCCGATGCCGGCGTCGACCTGACCGAACCGGATGTTTCGGAAATTCCCGATGATGCCATTACGGTCGAAATCGGAGTGGTGGAAGGCATTCTGCGCTTTGACCTGGAGGAGTTCCGGGTGGAGGCGGGCCAAACCGTGCACCTGATCTTCCGCAACACCGATCACATGGAGCACAACATCCTCTTTATCCAGCCCGGAACCCTGGCCGAAGTCGGCCGTCTGGCGGATGAAATGGCGACACAAGTCGGGGCGCGCGCCCGGGAGTATGTGCCGGACACGCCCCATGTGTGGGAGGCGTCGCCCATCCTCGATCCCGACGAAGTCTACGAAATGGTGTTTACCGCTCCCGACGAGCCGGGTGAGTATCCCTACGTCTGCACCATTCCCGGACACTGGCGGATCATGCAGGGGATCATGCAGGTGGAATAGGACGAATGGTTAAGGACTCCTTGAGGCGACCTTTAGGACACTCCTTGTGGCGACCGAGTTTACCTCGGGAGAACCCCCCCGACCCATCCACAAAAAATGTGGCGACCGACTTTATGTCGGGAGAACCCAACATTGTAGCGACCGAGTTTACCTCGGGAGAACCCAACATTGTAGCGACCGAGTTTACCTCGGGAGAACCTCCGGACATAAAGTCCGTCGCCACAAAATCTTCAATCTTCAATCTTCCTTCTTCAATCTTCAATCCGCCCGTGGCGACCGAGAGGTCCGGCGTGAAATGAATAGCGATCCCGAGTCCCGATTGTTTGTGCTGTGTATCGAAACCTGCGACGTTGACCGTGGTGTGATCTCGTTCTAGTCTCGCGCTTATGAATCGCCGTGAATTCCTCGCATCGGCTTCGGCTGCGGTTTCGGTTATGGTAACTCCGCGACTTCTGGCCGCGCCAAACGTAGTGTCGGCGAGCCGTCTGCCCCGGTGGCGCGGCTTCAATCTTTTGGAAAAGTTTTATCGCAACGAGCGTTTCCGGGAGAGTGATTTTCAATGGATCGCCGACTGGGGATTCGATTTTGTGCGCCTGGCGCTGGATTACCAGCAGTGGACTCCGGCGAACGATCCTTACGAATTGCGGGAGGAGATCCTGGAGCACATCGACGAAGCGATCGAGTTCGGAGGCAAGTATGGAATTCACGTCAGTCTAAACCTGCACAACGCCCCGGGGTTTACGGTGAACGCCGCGGTGCGCCACCCGTCCAGCCTGTGGCATGACGAGGAAATGCAACGGCAATTCGCGTTTCAGTGGCGCCGCTTCGCCCGGCGCTACCGCGGCATCTCCTCCGACCGGGTCAGTTTCAACCTGGTCAACGAACCCGCCGAAATCGAGGAGGCGACCTACCTGCGGGCGGTGCGCGGGGCTATTGACGCCATTCGCGAGGAGGACCCGGAGCGTTTGATCATCAGCGACGGCCTCAACTGGGGGCGCGATCCGATTGTTTCGATGAAACCCTTGGGCATCGCTCAATCGACGCGTGGCTACGAGCCCATGGGGATTTCCCATTACCGCGCCTCCTGGGTGCAGGGATCCGATCGGTACCCGGTGCCGCAGTGGCCGGTGCCGCGCGTTAACGGGAGATTGTATGGTTCCAATCGTGCCGAATGGCAGACGCCGTTGGTTCTGGAGGGTGACTTCGGCGCGGCGCGCCACTTGCGGGTGCGGGTGGGACAGGTTTCCAGCCGGTCGCGACTGGTGGTGCAAGCCGACGGCGTTGTTGTTTTTGATCACGATTTTATTCCCGGCTCCGGCGAGGGAGAGTGGAATGAAGTCGTCTATGCGGAGGAGTGGGGCGTTTACCAGAACTTCTATGATCGCGATTACGCGGTTGAACTCCCTGCCGGAACGAAGCGTATTGAGATTCTTAATGCGGAGGGGGATTGGATGACGGTGACACAGGTGGGTTTGCGGGCATCGCCGGACGCCACGGAATTCAGCCTATCGCTGCAAACCGCGACCTGGGGGGAACCCCCGGATGGGGTAGTGCGGTTCGATCCGAATTCTGCAACGGCTCCCTTTATTCCGCCGGAATCAATTGACGCGGACTGGTTGAAGGCAAACCGCATAGCGCCGTGGCGGGAGTTCAAGGATGAGGGTGTCGGGGTGCACGTCGGCGAGTGGGGCGCCCACCAGCACACCCCGCACGCGGTGGTCTTGCGCTGGGCGGAGGATAACCTGCGTTTGTGGCGGGAGGCCGGTTTCGGCTGGGCGCTGTGGAATCTCCGCGGCTCGTTTGGGATCGTCGATTCGGGACGAACGGATGTTGCCTACGAGGATTTCCACGGTCACCGTCTGGATCGCCAGTTCCTCGAATTGCTGCGAAGGTATTGATCCAGGGTAGCCCGTAGCGCGCAATGTGGCGACCGAGTTTACCTCGGGAGAATCTCCGGACGTAAAGTCCGTCGCCACAAAGTGGCAGATACCGTGGCGACCGAGTTTACCTCGGGAGAATCTCCGGACATAAAGTCCGTCGCCACAAAGTGGCAGATACCGTGGCGACCGAGTTTACCTCGGGAGAATCTCCGACCACCTAATCTGAGTGTCTTATTACG
>PXBO01000017.1 GCA_003566885.1 Opitutia bacterium
CCGGGCCGACCCCGGCAAGATCCACCACGGCTTCAGCCCGCCGAACGTGGAACAGGGGGACGACCCAGATGTCTATTGGGCGAGCGTGATCCAGAACGAAACCAACACGATCGTCAACTTCGTCACCGAAAACTCCGAGGTCGCGGATTTATTGAGGCTGCACGTTCCTCCGGCCCACGAGGATTACGTGGATATTTCACCGAAGACGTTTTCGGGCGCGGAAACCAGCCTGACGATCACCGGAACGGACGAAGCCGGAGCCGCGATCCATGATGCGCAGATTCATGTCGTCCTGAAGGACGACCAAAGTGCCAATCCGGCTCCGTTGTTGGTTTCGAATGTGATGGTGCTGCCGAAAAGAGGTCCGATTAGCGTTGGAATCTATCACATTGAGGACGATACTTCGCCAGACACACAATTCGGCAATTCTCCCGCCGTGACACAGGTGAATCCTGATGAAATAATCGACCGACTCAACGATGTTTTTTTGCAAGCCGGGATTACCTTTTAGAAAGATCTATCTTCGGGTCTGTACAATATTCCCTACGATGTGAAAAAATTAGAATGGAACGAAGAAGTCGAAGTATGGATGGAAGTGGATGGCCAGGACGGCAGGCTTGGCTCCGGCGACAAAGACTTGTTAGAATACCAAAATTGGCCGGCAGACATACCTATTTTTTTCGCCAAAAAAAGCGGGGTGCTATATCCGTTCGAGATTGAAAATGAGATTGATCCCCTTTTCGCTCGGGATACGGAATTCACGTAACAGAGGGTCCCGAGGTGAGGGTATTTCTTCTAGAATCGGGAGTGTACGCAAAAATGGTTGCTGTCCACGAAATCGGGCATGTCTTGGGTTTGTCGACTGCTAACGACGATGATGGCTATCACGATAATCCGCCCTTCGCTGAACAAGTTGCTTCCGACGTTTTTAACTTGGACCCTCCACAATCCCCAGCGGGGCATTTAAGCGAACCGAACGCAGCGCTGATGCAAGGTGGCGCTCCGGTAAACGGTTCGCTTCCTTGGCCATGGGGACGATGGATGAGGCATCAGGATTGGCGGGAGGCCAATGAAATTGCAGCAGACCATTTCTAAAATGAAACGTCATCTAAATCCCTGACGGTTGGGAAACTCTATTACCCCTCTTCCTCCATCTCTCTGCGGAACGCTTCGGCCTGGGCCAGGAGGTGTTCCTGGGCGGAGAACGGTTCCGGGTCGCCGGTTGTATCCGCCGGAATGTAGGCGCCATTGGCTTGCAGGAGGCGGGTGTTGGCGGTGTCGCGGAGGTAAACCTGCAGAACCTCCTCATCCACCCTCCGGCGCAGTTCCGGATCTTCGAGCGGAAACAGGACTTCCACCCGGCGATGGAAATTCCGCGGCATCCAATCGGCGCTGCCGAGGTAGAAGAGGGGGTCGGCGGCGCCGTTTTCGAAACGGAAGATGCGGCTGTGTTCGAGAAAGCGTCCGACCAGACTGCGAACGGTGATGTTCTCGCTCAGACCCTTGATCCCGGGGACCAGGCAGCAGTTGCCGCGTACAATCAGGTCGATCGGCACTCCGGCGCTGGAAGCTTCGTAGAGATTGGCTATCGTTACCGGATCAACCAGGTTGTTGATCTTGGCGACGATTCCCGAGGGTTGGCCGGCGCGAGCGTTCTTTGCTTCGCCCAGGATCAGATTCTGGATTCCGGCGTGCAGGTTGTACGGCGCGACCAGCAGGTGCCGGAAGGCGGGCTTTCGCCCGTATCCGGTAAGTGAATTGAACAGGGCGGCCACCTCCTCGGTAATCTCCTCCCGGGAGGTGAAAAAACCGAGGTCGGTGTAGAGTTTCGCGGTCTGCGGATTGTAGTTTCCCGTCCCGAGATGCACGTAATTTTTCAAGGCTCCGCCTTCGCGGCGGACCACGAGGCAGCACTTGCAGTGAATCTTGTGGCCGACCATTCCGTAAACCACATGCACTCCGGCTTCCTCGAGTTGTTTGGCCCACTGGATATTGTTCGCTTCGTCGAAACGGGCTTTCAATTCCACGAGAGCGGTCACCTGCTTGCCGTTGCGGGAGGCCTCGATCAGGGCTTCGATAATGGGAGAATCCCCGCTGGTGCGGTAAAGGGTCTGTTTGATGGCAAACACCTTGGGGTCGGTGGCCGCCAGACGGATGAACTCCAGGACGGAGGAAAAACAATCGAAGGGATGGTGGAGCAGGAGATCGTTCCCGGCCAGCGCTTTGAACAGAGAGCGCTGCTGGCCGAAAGGAGGGCGGACCGCGGGTTTGAAGGATTTGTATTTCAGGTCCGGGCGGTTGATCATCCCGTAAACGCTCATCAACCGCAGAAGATTGATCGGGCCGTCGATGCGGAAAATGTAATCGCGCGGGAGATTGAGGTGACGCAGTAGACTGTTGAGACTCTCCTCGTGCACGCCGTCTTCAATCTCCAGGCGTACGGCCGCTCCCTTTTTGCGTTTGTGCAGTTCGCCTTCGATCCTCTCCAACAAATTGTCCGCCTCTTCCTCGTCGATGTAGAGGTCGCTGTTGCGTGTAATGCGGAAAGCGTGGGCGGAATGGATTTCGTACCCGGGAAAAAGCTCGCCTGCGCCCAGTTTTACCACGTCGCTCAGGAAAACGTATCGCTGAACGCCGGCTTTTTCAGGATCGATCCAGACCACCCGCGGAAGAATGCGCGGAACCGGCAGAATCGCCATCAGCGCCTCGATTTCCGGCGTCTCGGGGTTGTCCAGGGTAACGAGGATGTTCAGCGTTTTGTTGCCGATCTGCGGAAAGGGATGCGCCGGGTCGATGGCCAGCGGGGTGAGAACGGGGTAAACCTGTTCCTTGAAGTAGTGATTGACCCAGCGCCGTTCGCCGGCGGTGAGATCGCCGGCGGAAATAAACTCGATTTCCTGCCCGCGCAATTGGGGGATGATTTCGTGACGCCAGCAGTGGTACTGGTCTTCCACCAGGGAAACCACCACATCGTGAATACGCCGGAGTTGTTCGCGCGGACCGATTCCGTCGATTCCCGGCGTTTCGTTCCCGGATTCCACCTGCTGAATCAGTCCGGCCACCCGAATTTCGAAGAACTCGTCCAGGTTTGAGCTGACAATAGACAGAAACTTGAGTCGTTCGAGCAACGGGTTCTTGTCCGAAAAAGCCTGCTCCAGGACCCGGCGGTTAAACGAAAGCCAACTGAGCTCCCGGTTGAAATACGGAAGTTTCCCCTCGATGTCCGCACCCGCAGCGGTGGCCGCCGGAAGGGCAGGTTCCGGAATGGAGGCAATCCTCGCGGCGCTCTCTTTTGGTGCAGGCATGAGTGAAGGTTAGATCCGGCGCCGCGTCCTCTCAATCGAAAAAAGAACAGCGCTTGATTAACAGACGGGTTTTCCTTCAGATGGGTTCCCTGCCGTACCGCGAATTCCGCCCGTTGCGGAGTTGCGGGTGGCAGGTCGAACACTTTTTTATCAGCACATGCAGCTTTGGTCAGAATCCTTCATCCCGACCCTCAAAGAAAGTCCGGCCGACGCGGAAATCGCTTCGCACCGGCTGTTGCTTCGGGCCGGTCTCATCCGCAAGGTGGGCGCCGGTATTTATGCCTGGTTGCCGGCCGGTTACCGGTCCTTGCGCAAGATCGAGGGCATCTGCCGGGAAGAGCTGAATCGGGCCGGGGGAATTGAAGTGCATTTGCCGGCCATTCACCCGGCGGAGCTTTGGATTAAAGGGCCCCGGTGGGATGCCGCCCGGGAGGTCATGTTCCGCGCTGATGCCGCCTCGGCGGAAACACCGGAAGACGAGCGCAAGGGAGAGCCGTCGTACGTGCTGGGACCGACCCACGAGGAGGTGATCACCTCGATGATGGCCAAAGAATTGACCAGCTACCGAGATCTGCCGAAGAATTTTTATCAGATACAGACCAAATTCCGGAATGAAATCCGGCCTCGCTTTGGGTTGATGAGGTCCCGCGAGTTTTTAATGAAGGACGGTTACAGCTTCGACGCCACCGACGAGGGGGCTATCGCCACCTACCATAAGATGATGGCGGCCTACACCGCGTTCTTTTCGCGCTGCGGCTTGAACTTCGTGATGGTGGAGGCGGATACCGGGGTAATGGGCGGCAGCTATTCCCACGAATTCATGGCGCCGGCGGAGGTTGGCGACGACGACATCTTTTTCTGCTCGCAGAGCGATTACGCCAGCAACCGGGAAAAAGCCTTCAGCGCCATCGTGCCGGAAGACTTTCGCGATCCGGAGGCGGAAGGGGAGCCCGAGGAGTTTCCCACACCGGGCGTAACGACCATCGCCGGACTGGCGGAGGCGCCGTACGGAATTCCGGCGGAAAAGCAGTTCAAAACCCTGATTTACATAGGGGATGGACGGCCGTTCGCCGTGGTCCTTCGCGGGCAGGACGAATTGGAGGAATCCAAACTTGGGGCCCTGGGTTTTCTGCGGGTGCGTCCGGCGGAGGAGTCCGAGGTGGTCGAGGTCATGGGCGCACGTCCCGGGAGCCTGGGCGTGGTTCGCGGGACCATCGCTCATCCGGAAAAGCTGTCCGGGATCCATGCCGACCACGCCGTACGCCTGATCGGAACCGGCGTGACCGGAGCGAACCGGGACGGATTTCATCTGCGTAACATCAATGTGAAGCGAGACCTGGCGATCGACGGATTCGGGGATTTTCGGCGGGTGCGCCCCGGCGAGCCTTGCCCCAAATCGGGAGCGCCTCTGGAAATGGCACGAGCCATCGAGGTCGGACACATTTTCAAGCTCGGCACCAAGTACAGCGAGAATTTCGAAGCGTACTTCAGCGATGCCGAAGGCAAATCGCGTCCCCATGTCATGGGGTGCTACGGCATCGGCCTCAGCCGGACGCTTCAGGCGGCGATCGAACAATCGCATGATGACAAGGGAATCGCCTGGCCCTGGACCATCGCGCCCTACCAGGTGCTGCTGACCCTGCTCGATCCCGACCTGGAAGAGGCCCGCTCGCTTGCCCTTCGCCTGGCGGCGGCGGCGGAAACCGCCGGGGCCGATGTCCTGGTCGACGACCGAAATGAGCGTCCCGGGGTCAAGTTCAATGATGCTGACCTGCTGGGTATTCCGTTGCGAATCGTAATCGGCGGGAGGGGCCTGAAGGAAGGGGTGATCGAGCTCAAAGACCGGAAGTCGGGAGAAGTCAGGAAAATCGCTCTCACCGATGCCGAAAAGGAACTTCGGGCCGCTATTGAGGAACGGAATCGCGCGGCCGAGGGTCGGACATGACTATGGAGGAAACACGAACCTCAATCGAGGAAGAGACCGATGCCCGGGTTCGTCCGGAGGGCGGATGGAAGGTCGTGGTGCACAACGATCCGGTCAATTTGATGTCGTATGTGGAAATGGTTTTTCGGCGCGTGTTCGGTTACAGCCTTGAAAAAGCGCGGCGTCACATGCTGGAGGTGCATGAAAAGGGCCGCTCCATTCTCTGGATGGGCGAGCGTGAAGTGGCCGAGGGATATGCCCACGCATTGCAGCGATGGCAGTTAACCACTACGCTGGAGAAGGATGAAGAAGGTTGAAATCAAACTGAAACGCTCCGCTATCGCGCCGCTCCTGGATTTCATCAAACCGTTGGCGAACGATCTCAAAGCGGGACGCGGGGTTGACCCGGTTCTGCCCGACGACCTGGATTCCGAACTGAGGGCTTCCTGGAGGCGAGATCTGGTAGAGTCCTCGGGCAAGGATGCCGATACGCTGATGGGGCTGTTCGACAGTCGCTTTTTCGAAGATGGCGCCATTGAAATCCACGCTGAAAACGCCGAATCGGTTCTGCGGGCCTCGGCGGCCATTCGATTGCGGTTGCGGTCGGCTTTTCTGACGAAATTCTCCGATGCCGATCTGGAATCGGGAATGCTGGATCACGGGCGCATGACTCGGGAGGAACAGCGCGCCTACGGCTGTTTCCTTTTTATGGCGACCATTCAGGAGGTCGTGGTGGAGCACCTGGATGCCATCGAAGGCCGCGATTCCTGAGGGAAGCATCAAGTCATTGAGCCCTGGAAGCTGATGGAAACCCGATTTGAGGTTTCCATCAGCTTCCAGGGATCGGCCGAAGCTCAGAAGATCGGTTGCAGCGGGATGATCGGCGCGATGATCAGGCTGACGATGGCCATGACGTTGATCAGGATGTTCATCGACGGGCCGGAAGTGTCCTTCAGCGGGTCGCCCACGGTATCGCCCACCACAGTGGCTTTATGCGACTCCGAGCCCTTTCCGCCGAAATGACCCTTCTCGACGTACTTCTTGGCATTGTCCCAGGCGCCGCCCGAGTTCGACATAAAGAGGGCGAGAAGAAAGCACCCCATCAGGGCGCCGACCAGCACGCCGCCGAGAATATTGGCGCCGAAAAGGAAGCCGACCAGCACCGGGCCGAAAACCGCCAGCGACCCCGGCAGGGCCATGCGCTTGAGGGCGCCCTTGGTGGCGATGTCGATGCAGCGGGCGGAATCCGGTTTTGCCTTGCCTTCGAGCAGACCGGGAATTTCCCGGAACTGGCGACGAATTTCCTCGATGAGATCGTGCGCCGCGTTGCCGACCGCGTTCATGGTGATGGCTCCGTTCAACACCGGAAACATGATACCGATGAAGATCCCCACCAGCACCAGGGGATCCGTCAGGGAAAGGGGGAAGAAGTCCAGGATCCGTTCGATTCCCGCTCCTTCCACCGCCGACATTGTGCCCGCTTCGATTTCCAGGTCCGCGATCCGTTGGCCGATCACACTGGCGAAGGCGACCACCAGGGAAAGAGCGGCGAGGCCGGCCGCGCCGATGGCGAAACCTTTGCCGATAGCGGCCGTGGTATTGCCGACTTCGTCGAGTTCGTCGGTGATCTTGCGGGTTTCCGGTCCCATTTCGCTCATTTCGGCAATGCCGCCGGCGTTGTCGGCGACCGGCCCGTAGGCGTCGATCGCCATGGTGATTCCGATCGTGGCGAGCATGCCGACCGAAGCGATGGCCACTCCGTAGAGGCCGGCCAGATTGCTGGCGATCAAGATGGCGATGGCCGCCGTCAGAGCGGGAATCGCCACGGAAAACAGCCCCACGGAAAGCCCCGAGATGATCACCGTTGCCACGCCCGTTTCCGAGGCGCGGGCAATGCCGCGAACCGGTTTGCCGCCGGTGAAGTATTTGGTGGATAGACCGATGACAATCCCCGCCACGGTTCCGGTGAGCACTGCGCCCCAGATTACGGCGCTGGCGTCAAAGGCGGTGATGACAAAATATGAGGCGGCGATAAAGAGGAGCGCGGCCCCGATGGTGCCGAACCGCAAGGCCCTGGCGGGCTGTTGGCCGGAAGCGAGCTTGACGATGAGCAACCCGAGCATGGCGCAAACGATCCCGAGGGAGGTCATGGCCAGGGGCAGGTACATCAGGACGGGACGGAGCTCATCGGTACCCGCCGCCGCTTCGATACCCATGAGGTTGGCCACCTGGGGCAGGGCCATGGTGGCGGCGATGGCCATGGTGGCGATTTGCGCGTTGCAGTAGGACTCGAACAGGTCCGACCCCATGCCGGCCACGTCGCCCACGTTATCGCCGACGTTATCGGCGATAACTCCGGGATTGCGCGGGTCGTCCTCGGGAATTCCCGCCTCGACCTTGCCCACGAGATCGGCGCCGATGTCGGCCGCCTTGGTGAAAATTCCGCCTCCCACACGGAAAAAGATGGCCACCACAGCGGCGCCCATGGGGAATCCGTGAATGACATGCACGTCGTGCGCGGTTTCACCAAAGAAAAGAAAGAGTCCGCCAATCCCGATCAGGCCCATCGAGGCGATGGTCAGGCCCATCACGGATCCTCCGGCGAATGCCATGCTCAGCGCGGCGCCGGCGCCGCGCTCCTTGGCCGCGATAGTCGTGCGTACGTTGGCTTTCGTCGCGGCGTACATGCCGATGAAACCGGCCAGGAAAGAAGCGAGAGCGCCCATGAAAAAGGCCAGAGACTCCCACGGATCTTTAAATATAAGAAGAATCCCCACCACGGCTACAAAAGGGACAAGGATCTGTAGCTCGCGACGCATGAAAACCATGGCGCCGGTGTGGATTTGCGAGGCGATGTCGGCCACTTTTCCGTCGCCGCCCGGCAGGCGCATGATTCGTTTGTAAATGCAGAAAGCGACAACGAGCCCCAATAGCCCGAGAATTGGTGTTACGAGTTGTATTCCGATTTGCATGACAATGTGAGGGTTTAGGAGCTGACGTTAGGTATTTAACGAATTTTCCTGAAATGTCAGCAAGTATTTTGTTTGCGATGAACTACTTAACGTTTTCTTATGCCGCTGATTAGCCGTATTTCGCCTTGAGGGTCCGTCCGGAGCGGGCACTGCGGGCCGCGAGGTCGAGGATGTGGATCGGCCGCCGGGCCCATTCGGGGGTGATCACCAACGGGGCGCCGTCGAGAATGTGATCGGCCACGTTCTTATAAAACCTTTTGCTCTCGCCTTCCCAAGGCGGGTTCTTTCCCTCGCGAAGGACCGTCTCATCCCGGTTCCGGGTTATCCATTTCCAGGAGTCGCCTCCGAAAAGGTAGCTCCCCTTGGTTCCCGTGATCTCGACCCATCCCGGTTTCGGGTTGGCGTCCAGACTGGTGATGCAAAGGGTGAGCCACTGACCCGACTTGAACCGCACCACGGCGAAGGCTTCGTCCTCGTTGGTGTCATCGCCCCAGACGGTTTTCGGCGCCCAGAATCCGTTTTTGGCGAATCCGCCGACTTCGACGATTTCGCTGTCGATGAGCTGCAGTGAGTACTCCAGGAGGTGGACACCCCAGTCGTAAAGGATTCCGCCGGAGATCGATTTGCTGGAGCGCCACCAGTCCCGCGGTTGTCCCTGCACGCCCATGTGGGCTTCGATGCGGACAATGTCGCCGATGGCTCCCCGCTCAATTCTCTTTCGCGCCTCGGTAATGCAGCCGTCCCAGTGCCGGTTGTGGTAGGTCGACAGAGTGAGCTTGCGCTTTTTTGCCTCCGCGATCATGCGGTCGCATTCGGCCGTGGTGATGGCCAGGGGTTTTTCGCAGACCACGTGTCGATTTCCCTTCAGGCACTGCACGGCCAGGTCGGCGTGGGTGTTGTGGGGCGTGATGATGGTGATGAGGTCCACGTCGGACTCCCGAAGCATCCGGTCGACGGTATCGAAAAGTCCGATGCCGGGGTAATCCTCTCCCGCCTCCTGCAGGCGGGCGGGATCGATCTCAGCCACCGCGGCCGGTCGAACACCGGCTTTACGCATGGCTTCGAGATGGTGGCGGCCCATGTTAAAGGCGCCGCCATAACCGACGACGCCTCCCTTGAGTTTTTTGCGGGTCTTTTCAGGCATTTGGATGTGGGTTGGTGGTGATCGGTTGTCGGAGATTCGTGATCGGTTACTCGTTATGGATAATTTGCCGCCTGACAATGCGGAAAATATCAACGGTGGCGGAAGGCGATAACCACCCGCCAAAAAAGCAATCGGATGGCCGTAAACTCCCGGCCCCCAACGAATCACCAACAACGAATCACGGACACCCGACCCTCACTCCTTCTTCGCAGTTTTTTTGACTGCCTTCTTGGCGGCGGTTTTTTTCTTTTCCCGGGGAGGAAACTCGAAACCGATATCGCCTTTGTCCTTGAGAATTAGGTGGGCCGAAAACGGTTTCTTTGATTTCTTCGACCAAAAGTTCGGCAGTAGATCGGTTTTCCGTTCTTCCAGCAGTTTCTTGATCTGCGCCTTGTCGATATCTCTGCCGAGGATTTTCCGGCTGACCCGGAAGTCGCATTTCTTGGCCTCATCTTCGCTGCGGGAGTTTTCGCAAATGTAGGCGGAAACGCTTTCGTACACCTTGGCTCCGCACTTGGGGCAGATCCCGACGACTTCGAGTTTCGAGAAATCGATTTTCTCTCCCTCGCCATTCCCGTCACCCGCGGCGTTGTCGAAAACGAAGCGAATGCGATTCTCGTCGTTGAGCTCCAGGATGGCGCTGAAGGGTTTACCCTTCTTGGAGCGAAATCCCTCCAGGGGCCCGATTCGGCGCTCGTTGAGCAACTGCTGCACCTCGGGCTCGTCCAGTTTGCGATTTCCCACCACCTTATAGATGCTGAGCTCGCCGTCCTGGGACTTGTACCGCCGGGCGTTCTCCAGCATGGGTTTACCGTCGGAAGGACTGATGATCGAGGTTTCCGTCGCGTTCTCGTCCGTCTCCTCGAAATTCTTGGTCTTCTCCACGATGTCCCGGGTCAATCCGGTGATCTCCCGCATAAAATTCTCACGGGACAACCGGCCTTCCTCGATCTGGCGAAGTTTGTGTTCCCATTCTCCGGTCAGGGAGGGGCTGGTCAGGGCGTCGGCTTTTACCTCCTGGAGGAAATCCAGCAACAGTTCGGCCTTTCCGGTGGGAATGAGATCGCGACGTTCCCGTTCCAGGTATTTTTCCCGCACCAGGTGATCGATGATGTTGGCCCGGGTAGCCGGGGTTCCCAGCCCCTTTTCTTTCATGGCTTCAGCCAACTCGTCGTCCTCCACCAATTTTCCGGCGCCTTCCATCGCCGAAAGCAGCGTGGCTTCCGTGTAGCGGGGCGGGGGCTTGGTTTGTTCCTCGCACATTTCCGAATTCACGGTGCGCGCCCGCGCCGGATCACCATCGTCCTGATGAAGCGGAACCAGCGTCGAAGCGTCGTCGTCACCGGCCGCGCTCTTGCCGTAAACCGCCAGCCAGCCGGGTTCGACCAGGACCTTGCCTTCGGTCTTGAAAACATGCTCCTCCACTTTGCTCAAGCGGGTCGTGACGTCGAACTGAGCGTTGGGGTAAAAGGCGGCGATGAATCGCCGGGCGATCATGTCGTAGATTTTGGCTTCGTTCTCCGGGAGCGATTTCGGCGTTTCGGTGGTCGGAATAATGGCGAAGTGATCGCTTACCTGGGCGTTGTTGAAGATGCGTTTGTTGGGTTTGACGTAGCCTTCCGACAGGGCCTTTTTCGCGTGGGTGGCCAGCGCGCCGTCCATGTTTTCAATCGTATCCTTACAAACGGGAACGTAGTCCTCGGGCAGGGCCTTGGAATCGGTTCGGGGGTAGGTGATGACCTTGTAGCGTTCGTAGAGGGATTGGGCAATTTGCAGGGTGCGGGCGGCCGGATACCCGAAACGGTTGTTGGCTTCGCGCTGGAGGGTGGTCAGATCGTAAAGACGGGGCGCGGACTGTTGACTCCGTTTGCGTTCCTCGGTGACGTCGGCATCCGGCTTTTTCTCGAGGATGGCCAGGATACGTTCGGCGGTTTCCCGTTCCCAGATGCGGTCGGCGCGATCGTGCTCGTCGTCGGACTTCTTGAAATCCGGGCGCTGGTAAACGCCCTGGTAGCCTCCCTGTGTGATTTCGAAGTCGGCCAGCAACCGGTAGTAGGTTCGCGCCTTGAAACCGCGGATCTGGCGTTCGCGCTCCATCACGATGGCCAGGGTGGGGGTCTGAACCCGGCCCACCGTGGCGGCCTGACCGCCGCGGGATCCGAACATGCGTTTGGTCACGGCACGGGTGCCGTTGATTCCGATCAGCCAGTCCGATTCCGAGCGGCACCGGGCGGCATCCGCCAGCGGTGTCATTTCATCGCCATCCCGCAGGCGGGCGAAGGCCTCCCGGATACCCGCCGGGGTCATCGAGGACATCCACAGTCGCTTGACCGGTTTGCGTGACTTCACCAACTGATTGATGTAGGTGAAGATCAGTTCACCCTCGCGGCCGGCGTCACAGGCGTTGACCACCGTTTCGATGTCCTTGCGCGAGAAAAGTTTCTTCAACTCCTGAAAGCGACTCTTGGTTTTCTCGATCGGTTTGAGTTGAAAGGTTTCCGGGATAATCGGGAGGTTGTCCAGGCGCCAGTAGCTGTACTTCTTGTCGATCTCTTCCGGCATCACCAACTCGACCAGGTGGCCCTGGGCGGCGGCCACCACGTAGGAATCGTTTTCGAAGTAGTCACCGTTCTTGGGGACTTTACCCAGGGAATTGGCAATGTCCCGAGCGACGCTGGGTTTCTCGGCGATAATAAGTGTTTTCATGAAGGAAATGGATTGGGTTGGGGACGTAGTAAGGGGCGGAGGCGAGGAGGCTCAATTTAAAACGACGGATAGAGGGGTGATACGGGCGCCGGGACGCCTATTTTCCATTGCGCTTGATGATTTTCCCGTTGGCGTTCCCCAACACGATGACCCGGGGTTGCCAGGATTCGGCTTCGGAGTCGGGTATCGTGCAGAACGCCATAATGGTGAGAAGGTCGCCGACTTTTCCCAGGTGCGCGGTGGCGCCATTCAAACTGATTTTGTGCGACCCGGCCGGAGCGGGAATGGCGTAGGTTTCGAAGCGTTCACCATTGGCGAGATTGCCGACCAGGATTTTTTCGTAGGGGCGAAGGCCCACCTCGGTCATAAAATCCTGGTCGATGCCGAGACTGCCCTCATAGTTGAGGCTGGAATCGGTGACCTCCGCGCGGTGAATTTTGGATTTGAGCAAGTGCAAATGCATTTTTATGCCTAAAAGTGCCGGGAATCCTTCAAAAAGCGTCATTTCCCCGGATTCGTCAATGGCTTTCCTGAACACTTAACTATAGGCTGACAGGGGATTCCTGAAAGCGGTGACAGGATTTTTTTGTCCGTTGGACCTTATCCGGTTCACTTTTCCCTGAAAGTCGTTGTAAAAGAGATGTTATTCCAGTGCGGAAACCCTTCGGGAAAATTATGATGCGATGCTGAAGCGACTGTTGGCCAAGTTCCGGCACAGCCTGTACCGTTTTGAACAGTACACGGTCGACGTGATATACGGTCGGCGGTCGGGGTGGCGCGCTTCCATCTACGGTGGTTTCCTGCACCTCAACTCCCTGCTGTACAGCGGTATCGTGCAGATTCGGACCTGGCTTTACCGCAAGCGCATTCTGCACGATCAGCCGTTGGGCTGCCTGGTGGTCGTGGTGGGAAACCTGACGGTCGGGGGCACCGGAAAGACGCCGGTGGTGGAGAAATTCGCACGCTCCCTCGCCGAGAGGGGACGGCGGGTGGCCATTCTCAGCCGCGGGTATAAGAGCAAGAGCGAACCTCTCTGGAGACAATGGTGGCGGCGCATCTCCCACGGGGGAGAACCGCCGCCGCCCAAGGTGGTCAGTGACGGCGAAACGGTGCTCTTGGACTCGGAAATGGCCGGCGACGAACCCTACATGCTGGCCCGAAACCTGCCCGGAGTCCTGGTGATCGTGGACAAGAACCGGGTCAAGAGCGGCTCCTACGCCATTCGCAAGTACGGGGTGGACACCTTGATTCTGGACGACGGCTTTCAGTACCTTCCGCTCAAGGGCAGGCTCAACCTGCTGCTCATCGACAAAACCAATCCCTTCGGCAACGAGAAACTCCTGCCGCGGGGCATCCTGCGCGAGCCGATCAAACACCTGAAGCGCGCTTCCTATGTCTTCCTGACCAAATCCGACGGCCAGCCCGACGGCGAACTCGAAGATTTGATCCGCCATTACAATCGGGAGGCGGAAATCATCGAGTGTGCCCACCGGCCGTCCTATTTGCAGGAGGTCAACGGCGAGGGGCGCATGGAGCTGGAAGCCCTGCGCGGGCGCCGCGTGGGCGCGTTCAGCGGGATCGCCGTCCCGGAGAGTTTCGAGGGATTCCTGCGGGAATTGGGGGCCAGCGTGCTTCTCACCAAACGATTCCTCGATCACCACCGCTTTACCAGCAGGGAACTGGAGGATATTTTCCGTCAAGCTTCGGAAGCGTCCCTGGATTATCTGATCACCACCGAAAAGGACGCGGTCCGTATCCCTCCCGAGCTTCGTTCGGAAGTGCCTCTTTACTACCTCCGTCTGGAAATCGAGATCATCGACGGCACCCATGATTTCGAGGAAGCCGTCTCCCGCATCTGTTTTCCGGAGCTTATTCGCACCTCCGCCGCCAGCCGCGCGACCGGGTGATTGGAAGGGAAAGGTCAAAAGTGAGAAGGGAAAAGTCAGTGGACGGTGAAAGCCATTAATTAGCCGATTCCCCCGGCCGTTTAACTTCTTACTTTTAACTTTTTACTTTTACCTTTTCACTTTCCCCATGTCCGACCCGAGATACCAGAAACTGGCCGCGAATCTGACCGGCTTTTCCACCGACTTGAAAAAAGGCGAGCACGTTCTGATCGACGCCTTCGATGTTCCGGACGCCATCGTCGTGGCGCTGGTCCGCGCCGCTCGGGCGCGTGGAGCCATCCCCTACGTGCAGATCAATCGGGCCCGCATTACCCGCGAGCTGATGCGCGAGGCCGCGGAAGAGGGGTATGACTTTCTTTCCAGAATCGAGCTGGCTCGCATGAAGGGCATGCAGGCCTACATCGCGTTGCGCGGGTCCGAGAATATTTTCGAGACCTCGGATGTGCCGGCGGACCGGTTGAAAACCGTCATGCGTAAAATGAAGCCGGTGCAGGACTGGCGGGTTAAAAAAACCAAGTGGGTGGTACTCCGCTGGCCAACCCCGGCCATGGCGCAGCAGGCCATGAGCAGCACCGAGGCCTTCGAGGATTTCTACTTCCGCGTCTGCACCCTGGATTACGCGCGTATGGAGCCGGGCATGGCGGCCCTTCGCAAGCTGATGCAGGCCACCGACCGGGTGGAAATCCGCGGGCCGGAGACGGATCTTCGCTTCTCGATCAAGGGGATTGGCGTGGTCGCTTGCGGGGGCCGGCACAACATCCCCGATGGCGAGGTTTTTACCGCTCCGGTTCGCAACAGCGTCGAAGGCGAGATCACCTTTAACGCCCCCACCGTCTATCAGGGGGTGTCCTTTGACCGCATCCGCCTCGTATTCCGCAAAGGCAAGGTGGTCGAGGCCTCCGGCGGCAACGCCGAACGCCTGAACGAGATCCTCGACTCCGACGCGGGCGCCCGCTATATCGGCGAATTCGCCATCGGTTTTAATCCGCACATCCTGCACCCCATGCGCGATATCCTGTTCGATGAGAAGATCGCCGGTTCTTTCCATTTCACTCCCGGCCAGGCGTACGACGAAGCCGACAACGGCAACCGCTCCCAGGTCCACTGGGACCTGGTGCAAATCCAACGTTCGGATTACGGGGGCGGCACCATCGCCTTCGACGGCAAAGTAGTTCGGCGTGATGGCCTGTTCCTGCCGGCTGCCTTAAAAAAACTGAATCCGGAACATTTGCTGAAAAAAGCCGCCGGTTGAAATCCGGGCGGCGCCGGTCGCAATTTCAGAATGCCCGGTTGATCCGGACCGGCCGCTCGACAGGGCTTCGCCGGACTCAAAAACCTGACGCATGCTGAAAGAATTCGTGCGCCTGTTCGGTCGCTTCGGTCTGCCGGGAGATTTCGGAAGCAAGGTCCTGGTAATCGGACTTGATCGCGTCGACCTCCTGGTCCTTGACTCCAAGCGACGGCACCGGCAGCCCCACCACCACCGCCCGTTCAATCGCCCGGGTGCGGCGGATCCGAGTCTGGAAAACCTTGGCGTTGGGAGCCGCCAGTTTCCAGTTTCGAAACTGGTTCAGGCGCACCTGCATCCTCGCTTCCGCGATGGCCACGTCCGCTTCCGGATCGACGGCGTTGAAGACGACCCCTTTGATTTCCGCGGGCCTGTTCATCCTTCCGCTCTTGAGATAAGCCGAGGAAACCCGTCGGAACTTGCGGAGTTTCTCCCCGAGAAGCGTGAATCCGATCAGGCTCAGGCTGTCGATGTTGGCCGGAACGTAAATGTCGTCGCTGCAGAAAATCGCGCATTGGGCGGCCTTCAGGGTATGCGGGGGACAATCGAAAATGATGTAGTCATAATCGTCTTCCAGGCTTTCCAGCTGCTCCTGAAAGATCACACAAGCGGGGATCACCGGATTGCCGCTTTCCAGATCGCTGTCGAGGTCCACCAGATCAAACCCCGTCGGGACCAGGTCAAGTCCGGGCAACAGGGTCTTACCAGTACGGTCTTTCACCACATCGCTCACGACACAGTCGGCGAGAACGGTATCTCCGGGATTGAAAATCGAGTAGAGGGTGGTGGAGGCGCCGTTTCTTGAATTCAGCTCGTTCCATCGCTCCAGACCCAGCAGCCAAATGCTGGCGTTCGCCTGGGTGTCCAGGTCGATCAGCAGGACCCGCTTTCCCTGCTGGGCCAGGGTGGCTCCCACGTTGACTGCCAGCGATGTTTTTCCCACTCCGCCTTTATAGCTTAAAAAGCTGATTTTCCGTGACATAATTTGCCTGTCTTTGAGTACTGGATTCTGTGAAAAGTATCGGCTCGATGCCTATTGCGTGATCCACTTATGAACGTCCTCCTAGAATACACGGCCAAAACACTTAATCCATCAGGGCTCCGCTGAACAACCGGTAGGTTAAACATAGTAATGCATATAGGGGAAACCCCTATACATGCCGTTGCCTTTTATTCAGGTCGGGGAAACTGGGAGGCAACCCGTCGTCTCCCGTTTTCCGGCCTTGCTTCAGGACCTGAGATCGAACCGCCCAGGATGGGGGAGTGACGCTTAACTAAGTGAAATTCTGAACTGCCTATAGGGGATTCCTTCGGGAGTCTGAGGTGTTTTAGCCTACGCCTCGTTCAAGGTATGCCGGATTGTTGACAATTTATCAGTGGGTTAAGGTTCAACCTGATCACAGGTGAGCCTCTGCCGGAAGGTTTCCGGAAAAGGGGTTCATCCGGCGAATAAACAAAAAAAGACTGAACTATGAATTCACTGGTTACCAGAACCGTAAAACATGACTCCGGGGATAAGGGTGTCGACCGACTGAGATCCCGAAGCGGATTCAGCCTGACGGAGATCATGATGAGTATGCTGGTGCTGGGAATGGTCATCGCTTCCACGATCGCGGCCCTTCGCACTGGATTTACCATGATACAGCTGGCGCGCGACAACACCATGGCGGCCCAGATTCTTCAGAGCGAAATGGAGAACCTGCGGATGATGAGTTGGGTGGAATTGAACGCCTTGCCGGAAGAGGAAGCGATGGAAGTCGGACTGGATTTCGATTCCCGTATCGCCGAGCGCTACCAAACGACGCGACGCGTATTCAACGACAACGGTCGCGCCGGGATCAAGGAAGTCGAACTTGAAATCCGCTGGGTCACCACCGGGGGAGCAGAGCAACAACGAGTCTTCCGGACATTGTTTTCCAGGGAAGGCCTTAACGACTATTATTATGTTACATCCAGATAAAATCTCCCTGCGGTCTCGCCAAGGGTTTACCCTGACCGAGATTCTGATCGTAATGACCATTTCCGTGTTTCTGAGCGGAGTGATGTTCTCGGCATTTGGTTTCGTGACGCGAAGCAGCTTCGCGATTGCGAATTACGCCGACATGACCGCGGAGGGCCGGAGAGGCCTGGAAATTTTTGCCCGTGACGTTCGATCCGCCCGCGATGTGATCGATTTCTCGGAATCTTCGCTGACTCTGCTGCTGGCCGAGCCGGACGGCGTCTTTAATGAAGTGGTGTATCGCTACGATCCTGTTGCCGCCACCTTCAACCGCGAGGCGAATGGCGATAACCGGGTGCTCATGACAGACGTCCAGGACGATTTCCGGTTTTCCCGGTTCAATCTGCTCCGGGAGGAAGCGAGCACCAACGCCGAAACCAAACAGATTCACCTTCAGCTCTCAATGACCAGGCGGGTAATTGCCCGCGAAACAACTGAAAAAGTCATCTCCGCTCGTTATATCATGCGTAACAAAACCGTCGCCCAATGAATACACCACCATTACCACGAGCCCGACCCTTGGATCGGAATTTGCAGGAAAAACGAGGGTCCGTGCTGATCGTCACCGTCGTCTTCGCCACCATCGCCGCCTTGGGGATCGGCAGCTATATTCGACTGGCCGGCACGGAAATGCGAATGGCTCACGCGCAGCTTTATTCCAATGCGAGTCTCAATCTGGCCGAAGCCGGCATCGAGGAGGCGCTCTACGCGATCAACCTCAGTTCCCTGGCGGAAGAGGGATGGGGTGGCAACGGTGAACCCGGGGCCTTGGTCAAATCGGTCGATGGGCTCGACCTGGGGCACGGAGGACGGGGAGCGTTTCGGGTCCGGGTGAGCGGACTCAATTCCCAGTCTCCGGTTATTCTGTCCGAGGGCGAAGTGTTTTCCGGGGGAGAGCGACGCAGTATCCGTCAGATTGAAATTGTTTTGAGCAGCCGTTCCCTTTTCGCCAACGGTATTATGGCCGATCGGATCATGATGAGGGGAGGGAATATCGAAATCAACAGCATCAACTCGGAGACCGGCGAAATCCTCGGAAATGCAAAAGTGGCGAGCACCTCGCTGGAAGAGAGTTCCATGGACCTGGGCAATGCAAAGATTTACGGGAGCGTCGCCACACGAGGATGGGATCCCGCCATGCGTCCAAACTCGGTCATTACGGGAGAGATCACCGACGACTTCAATTCGGATCTTCCCGCCGTCATAATGCCGGAGAGCGACCTGCCGTACCATTACTACGACGGCGGGCCGGGGGCATTGGGCGATTTCGATGTGGGGACGCTGCATTTTTGGACCTCGAATCTCAACCTTTCCGGGGGCGACGAACTGCGGGTTCAAGGGGATGTGGTGCTGCGGGTGGACAACGACATCGATATCACCGGCGAGGCGCGTATCACCATCGAACCCGGGGCCTCCCTGACGATATATGTCGACGGCGACGTTTTCATCGGAGGCACGGGCCTGGTGAATCAATCCGGCATTCCCAGCAATCTTCAGATGTACGGCACCAACCCGGAGTCGCAATCGTTTGCCCTGGCCGGCACGGCGGCTTGGCACGGGGCCTTGTACGCTCCGACCGCGGACGTCGAACTCCGTGGCGGGGGAGGGTCCGGCGTCTTTTACGGGGCGGTCGTGGGAAAAGAGGTCACGTTGCGCGGCGGAACAACGTTTTATTACGATGAAAAGCTGGCCGAACTCGCCGGGGGCACCACGTTTGCCATGGCAAACTGGCGGGAATTGTTCGGCGAGGATCGATATTCATCTTTCTAGCAGCCTGTCGGCGAAGCCCGACAGATTCCTAGTGTAGCCCGCTCCATCGGGATCGAGAGAGCGGAAGCGGAGATGGCGGAGCAAATCGCTATCGGGATCGAGGTATCTTTAAGGCGTGTTTTATCAGGCTTTTCGATAGCGATCCCGACTTCGATAGCGATCCCGAACTTTCAACGAGGAGCCTCTTAACCGAGAGCGGCATTCCCGCTAGCATAATCCCAATCGTTCGCATAGTTCAAACCCCACCGGCGGCGCATTCGGAAAAATGTTCCGCATTTTGCCGTGCTTTGCTGTAACCCCCGGCTGAGTGCTTGCGAATACCCGTTTAAATCATGCGGTCCCGTGTCATAAATCGATTTTCCGTCCTCAGGCTTGTTTCCCTATCCCTTTTAGGCGATTCGCTGCTTTGGGCTGCTGAGAGTGCGGGACATTTTCGTGATTTGGGAGAGGAGTTGGGTGATGTCATGTTGGGGGTTGACTGTGGCGGAAGAGCAATCGGACGAGTATCGGCGGTTAAGCGAACAGCGGCGTGAACCGGTCGATGAATTTCGATTGCTCTTCCGTCAATCCCAACACCGGGTGGAGCGGCATCCCGGGTGTGCTCCGGACGACGCCGAATCCCTCTGCGGTCTGCAGCGCTTTTTCCCGGGCGAAATGCGTTGAGCTTGCGTTTCGGGACGATTTCAGGGTAGGGCACACCTTGAATCCGACCCGTTCTTCATGACATGAAAAACAAGCTGTTGCTGGTGTTATTCTTTTTGTTTCTCGCCGGCGGAGGTTTCCTCGCCTGGCAGAAGGTGCGGGAGCAGAGTGCGGGCGAGGAAGAATCCTGGCAAACGACGGTGACTTCCGAAGTGCGAACCATTGAGGAAGTGATCGAAGCCAATGGATTCGTCCATCCGCGTTTTTCCACCGATGTCCGTTCCGAAGTGAGCGGACGTATCGACCGTATCGTGGTGGAGCCGGGGGAGGCGGTGACGAGGGGGCAGATTCTGATGGAGCTCGACCGGGCGGCGCTGGAACAGGAATTCATTGAAGCCCAGCGCACCTACCAGGCGGAACAACTCCGTCTGGAACGCGCTCAACGGGAGTTCGAACGCCTGGAACGCCTGAGTAACCGCGGGATCATAGAGGCCCAGGAATTCCAGAACGCCGAGATCGACCTGCGCCTGAGTCAGATTCAATTGGAGGTGCAGGAAGCCCGTCTGGAACGGGTGCGCGAAGACCTCAACCTGACCACCATTCGCGCCCCTCAGGGTGGGATCGTGGCCGATCTCGATGTGAATGAAGGCCAGGTGATCGTAGGTGCGGGAGCCGTAAACGAAGGCACCCGCCTCATGACCGTGCACGACCTCTCCGAGCTTTACGTCCGCCTGCAGGTCAACGAACTGGACATCGGGAAAGTCGACCTGGACAGTCCGACCGTAGTTTCTTTCGACGCCCTGGGCGGGCATTCGATTACAGGCCGGGTAAGCCGGATTCATCCATTTGCCTTCAATCAGGACAACATACGGGTCTTCCGGGTGGATGTGACTTTCGAGCCGGAAGGCCGCGTCATTCGTCCGGGCATCAGCGCCAACGTTCGCATTGTGGCCCAGCGGGCCGACGAGGTGGTCGCGGTCAACTTGTCGGCGGTGTTCGCGGATCAACAGGACCGTTTCGTTTACCTGGTGCGGGAAAACGGCGCGATGGAGAAGCGCGAGGTTACCGTGGGCATCAACGACACCAGGTGGGTGGAAATCGTGTCGGGTCTGGAAGCCGGAGAAACCGTCAGCCTGGTGCGTCCGCGCGCCGGAGGGGCCTGAATGGGAAAGGAACGCAGGGTGTCGCTGGTGACTTTCGAGAATCTGACCAAAGTTTACCAAATGGGTGACGAAACCGTGCGCGCCCTTGACGGCGTGCAACTGCGCATCGACCCGGGGGAATTCGTTGCCATTTTGGGACCGTCGGGTTCGGGAAAATCCACCTTGATGCACATTCTGGGCTTCATGGACAGCCCGACCTCCGGGAAACTTCATTTCGAAGGCAAGGAAGTCGCGGGGATCGGCCGCAGCACACGCTCTTGGTATCGGGCCAACCGCATCGGATTCGTTTTTCAGGCCTTCAATCTGTTGCCCCGTTTATCGGTCACCGACAACGTCGTCCTGCCACTGGTGTACAGTCGGTCCGGAATCGGCGACCGCAAGGGGAAAGCGCTGGCCGCTTTGGAAAAGGTGGGAATGGGTCACCGCGCCCGGCATTTGCCCAGCCAGCTTTCCGGTGGAGAACGGCAGCGCGCCGCGATCGCCCGGGCGCTGGTCAATCACCCGTCGCTTATCCTGGCCGACGAACCCACCGGCAATCTAGACAGTCAGAATGTGGGACGAATAATGGAGCTGTTTCGTCGACTCTCCGACGAAGGCCAGACCCTGGTGGTGGTCACGCACGACGAGCAGGTCGCCACCTACGCCCGGCGAATCATTCGTATGCTGGACGGCAGGATCGTGGAAGACACTCCCAACGCCTCATGATCAACGTCGTCATCACTTTTTATTCGGGAATGATCAACGGGCTGACCGAAGTTTGGGCGCACAAGTTCCGGTCTCTGCTCTCCATGATGGGGATCATTCTCGGAGTGGCGGCGCTGGTCGCGATGGTGGGAGTGGTCAGGGGAATGATCGGCGAGGTGCGGGACTACTTCGAGCGCACCGGAGGAATCACCCGGTTGCAGGTCGAAACACGGCAGCCGCCAGACGAACAGAGCCATATCGCCCACCTTTCGCCGGGGATGACCTTTAACGACGTCGACGCGGTGCGCCTCGGCAGCCCCCTGGTGACTTTGCTCGATCCCGAGGTGTCGCTCAACTGGCGGCGTTTCACCCACGCCGGCGTCAGCGACAACGCCCCCCTGCGCGGCGTTTTGCCTGATCGGCGGGAAATACAGCGGCTGGATCTGCGCGAGGGACGTTTCATCGGGGACCTCGATGTGATCGATGCCTCTCCGGTCGTGGTGTTGGGAGGCTGGTTGGGGGACCGTTTCTTCCCCGATGGCGAGGCGGTCGGACGCCGGATCAACATCCACGGGCAAACCTTTCGCATAATCGGCGTGGTGGAAAATTTGGGAGGCCCGCAGGGCGGGGGTTGGTTCTGGATGCAGAACCGAACCGCTTATATTCCCATTACGACCGCCATGAAGCGTTTCAGTGGCAACGATCGGCTCAACAGTCTTAACGTCCAGGTGGCGAATGTGGCGTTCCTGGAGGACGCGATCGGACAGGTGGAAAACATCCTTCTTCAAACCCACCGGGGAATCGAGGATTTCGCGGTGACCACCATGGAAGAACAGCTGGCCGAGTTCCGCCGCATCGAAGGAACCTTCACGCTGACCCTAGGCGGCGTCGCGGGCATATCGCTGCTGGTGGGCGGCATCGGCATCATGAACGTCATGTTGGCGGTGATCAACGAACGGATTCGCGAGATCGGCGTCCGGAAGGCGGTCGGAGCCCGGGGCAGCGATATTTTCATTCAATTTCTGGCGGAGGCGGTGGTGATCAGTGTGGTGGGAGGGCTGATCGGGGTGATGGTCAGTGTCGGACTGGTGGGGATGATGCAGGCCCTGATTGAAGTGGACCAGTTCCGGATCGCGCTGTCACCGCCGGCCATGCTGGCCGGCTTCCTCTTTTCGGTCACCATAGGCATCGCCTCGGGCATCTATCCCGCTCTGCGGGCCGCCCGCATGAACGTAATCGACGCTTTGCGCTACGAGTGAGCAAACCAATCTGTAACCTCGCTATTCTCGCGGACGAATACATTTTACCTGTATGAATTTGCCTGCAAGAGCACGGGCCGGCCTCACGGCTGCGATTTTAGCCATGACCGGCGCAACGCTTTCGGCCGGCGAGGCTTGGCGGTACATTCCCGACGACGCGCGCTGGGCGGTGGTCGTTCGGATGCAGGAGTACCTGGAATCGGAATTCGGAAAAAGGATGACCGAACGGTTTCACGACCGGAACGCCGAGCGATGGAACGCCGGCGTGCAACGGCTTTTCGGCATCGATCCGATGTCGGAGGTCGACACGGTGATTATTTCCGGCCCGGACGCTGAAAGGTTTAGTGGAGTCACCGTTTTTCTCGGCGATTTCTCCCCCGGGGAATCCCTCGACTTTCTCTCCGAAATGCCCGGATACCGTCTTCTCGATCACCGCGGGCATGAGCTACATGTGTGGCGAACCGGAGCCGTCGCCTACCCTCGGTCCGGGATGGCGGTGGTCGGGTGGCGTGCCGAATCGGTGGAGCGTTTGCTGGATACTTTGGACGGAGAGCGTTCGCACCTGCCGGCCGAATCATTCGGGAGTCTGGCGATGGAGGGATGGTTCATGCGTGCATTTGCCGAGGACGTAGCCGCGATGCGAGGAATGCCTCCGCAGGCGACGGTACTGCAGTACACTTCGCGCCTCGATCTCGTCCTGGGCGAAGCCGGCGAAACGTTTATCGGGAAAGCGCGATTGATTCCGGCCGAGGGGGGTTCCGCGACGAACCTGGCGGACCGCTTGCGATCGTTGCTGGTGCACGCGCCCCTGATCGGCGAACCTGACAATCCGTTCGTGGTCCTGGCCGGACACACTTCGGTGAGCCTGAGTGATGACGGCGCTTCGGTGGGGGTTTCCCTAAGCGTCCCGTTATCCCGGTTGCCCTTTTGAGTCATGTCGGATGAAGGACAGAATGAGCCGGAGGAAGTGGATGAAACGGAACTGATCGCCGCCGCCCGAGAAGGAAATCAACGGGCCTTCGGCAGCTTGGTCGAACGCTATCAGAATCGACTCTTCCGGTTTATCCTCGAACGGGTCGGCAATCGAGAGGATGCGGAAGATATTTTACAGATTACCTTCGTCACCGCGTACCGCAATCTCGGAGGCTATAGCGACCAGTACCGGTTTTCCACCTGGCTCTTCACTTTGGCCTACCGGCGGACCGTTGATCGCCTGCGTCAACGCCGGAATATTCCGGCCGAGGCGGCGACCGACCGGGTGGTCGACGCCCATCCGGCGGCCTCGATGGAAGCGGAGGAAGTCCATGACCGGTTGTGGGGACTCGCTCGCCGGGTCCTCAGCGACCGGCAGCACACCCTGCTCTGGCTCCGCTACGGCGAAGACCTCGATCTGGGCGAAATCGCCTCCGTCACCGGGCTTTCCCGCACCCATATCAAAGTGCTTCTTTACCGGGCCCGGCAAATCCTGGCCCGGCATCTGGCCACGCTGAAAGATGAACAACTGATGCCGCAGCACCGGAATTCTTCCGCCCATCGGACGGAACAAGCCTGGTCACGACATCCAATGATGGAGAAATCATGAAACGTTTCCCGTTTTCGATCGTTCGCTGCCTCCTGGTCCGCCTCCGCACTGAAAGGTTGCTGGATGATGGTGCGGAAATCCCGGCTTCAACCCAAGCCCACCTTTCGCGGTGCGACCGGTGCCGCGAGTGGTTAAGGTTGGAAGGTCGCCTGGTGAGCAACCTCCGACGAGAAGCCCGCGCCGTCCGGCCCTCACCGTCGTCATCCGTGCGCAAACATATCATGGACGCCATTGCAGAACCGTACCCAACTCCGCCGGCGGTCCGCACCGGGTGGTGGTGGGCGACCGCGGCCGGCGCCGCCATGCTGGCCATCGGATCGACGGTTTGGTGGATGCGGGAAAACGCCGCCGACTCCGGCGATGTTTTATCACAGACTCCGGAAATCCCGGTGGCGGTTTCCCCGGTCCAGCCGGTGGAGAAGCCGGAAATCGAATACGTCCGCGAGTTGGAACGGCTGATAGCCGACGGCCGGGCCGGCGCCCGTTTTGTAATGTCCTCCTTTCCGCTCAACGACGACCATTAAGCCTTGATTTGCCGTTCGAAGGGTGCAAAGCCACCCGAATCCTGGCGGACGCGTGTTTTTCTCAACCGCCGGGAGGGGGCGATAAGCCCTGATCTGTAATGGATTAGAGACTTTCGGTCATTCGTCGACCAATGGATTTTCTGACAAATGGCGTTGACTTGGCGGAATTCCCGACGATCTCTTTAAGTGGCGTCCCTTCGGCTTGTGCCCGGGGGGACGAACTTGTTTTATGAACGCCGAACACATTCGCAACATCGCCATTATAGCCCACGTTGACCACGGTAAGACAACGCTGGTGGATCAACTCCTGGGTCAAAGCGGCACCTTTCGAGCCAACCAGGAGGTTGCCGAACGGGTCATGGACAACATGGACCTGGAACGGGAAAAAGGGATAACCATCCGCGCCAAGAACACGGCCATCCATTGGAAGGATCACCTGATCAATATCGTGGATACTCCCGGCCACGCCGATTTCGGCGCGGAAGTCGAGCGCGTCATGAAAATGGTGGACGGCGTGCTGCTGGTCGTCGACGCTTACGAAGGTCCCCGGGCTCAGACCCGGTTCGTTCTGCGCAAGGCATTGCAGGAGGGGTTGAAGCCTGTGGTGGTGATCAATAAGATCGACCGGGAAAACAGTGATCCGGTGAAAGTTCACGACCAGGTCCTGGAGCTCTTTCTGGAACTGGAAGCGACCGAGGACCAGTTCAACGCCGCTTTTGTGTACGGCAGTGCCAAAGAAGGGTTTATGGTCCGACACCTCGAGGACGCCCGCGACGGGATGACTCCGCTTTTCGAAACCATTATCGAACGGGTGCCGGCGCCGGTGGTCGAGGCGGAGGGCGAATTCCGCATGCTGGTGAGCAATATCGACTGGAGCGATTACGTGGGCCGAATCGCGGTGGGTAAAATCTCATCGGGATCGATCCGGTCCGGAGATTCTATTTTTGTGCTGCACCGGAATGGACGACGCGAACGCCGCCGGATTACCAAGGTCTTTGAGTACAGCGGTATACGCACCCAGGACACCGCTGCCGGCATCGCGGGGAACATCGTAGGCCTGGCCGGATTCGAGGAAGTTGATATCGGCACCACTCTATGCGCTTCGGAGACCGCCGAAGCCATCGATTTCGTGGCTATCGATCCGCCGACAGTCAAAATGCTTTTTTTGGTCAACGACGGTCCCCTGGCCGGACAGGAAGGCAAGTACGTTACCACCCGGCAGATCCGCGATCGGCTCTTCAAAGAGGTTAAGACCAATATTTCCATCCAGGTGGAGGAAAGCGAAACCGCCGGCAGCTTCGAAGTCAGCGCCCGGGGCGCCATGCAAATCGCGGTGCTCGTCGAACAAATGCGCCGCGAAGGGTTCGAGGTCCTGGTTTCGCGCCCCATGGTCATCACCCGCAACGAAGGGGGAAAGACGCTGGAGCCGTTCGAAACCTTCTGGCTGGAGACTCCGGAAGAGACCCTGGGCGGAGTGATGAAATCCCTGGCCGCCCGCCGCGGAAAAATCGACCGCATGGATAACCACGCCTCCGGGGTCACTCTCGAAGGGGTGATTCCGACACGCGGATTGATCGGATTCGAGACCGAACTGATCAACCTCACCAGCGGTCGCGGCGTCATGTCTCACCTCTTCCGGGAATACGCCCCCCACTGCGGCGATATCGCCGGCCGGTCCACCGGAACCCTGGTCTCCATGGAAAAGGGGGAAACGCGAGCCTATGCCCTCAGCGCATTGGAGGACCGCGGCCGGCTCTTCGTCGAAGCCGGGGAAGAAGTTTATCCCGGAATGATTGTCGGCGAGAGCCCGCGCCAGGAAGACCTGCCGGTCAATCCCACCAAGGGAAAGCAGCTTACCAACTTCCGCTCGCAGGGGGAAGGGAAGGGCATCCAGCTTTCTCCCAAGGTCTATTTCAGCCTGGAGCGTGCCATTGAGTATATCGCTCCGGACGAATTGGTCGAGGTCACGCCGGCGAGCATCCGTTTCCGCAAACGAATCCTCAACGCCGACGAACGACGCAAACACGAAAAGCGTCTGAAGAGCCTGGCCGCTGTTTAGTCCCTTATTTCTGAAATCGCACCGCCGTTTTCGTTTCACGCTGTCTGCGCGGAACGCGCAAGACTTTCTGGAGGGCAACGCTCCGCCGTTGCCGATGAGCGTTCGGGCGGCAACGGCGGAGCGCGGCCACTCCAGAGATACCCCTTTCAGGTGCCGGCTCCGCGGCTTATAAAGGCGGGGCGCCTGACGGCGGGACCCAAACCCGCGGGCCCCGGCCGGGATCAGCGGTTCTCTTCCCGCAGCCGGTCGAAGGCCTCCTGGCTGATCTCAAACGCCTCGGCTTCGGCGCCGA
>PXBO01000111.1 GCA_003566885.1 Opitutia bacterium
ATCGTGATGTTGGATTTTTCATCTAAGCCTCCTCGCTTTCCCGACGAAGCCCGTCAAATTGTTTCTCGATCGGATAGATCGGCATCGAGGAACCCGTCCGCAACGTCCCTGACACAGGGCCGATCATGTATCCGTTTCTTTGATAAAACCGAATGGCGATTTCGTATGGGGCCGCCACGCAGGCTGTGACCTTTTTCCCTCCGTTCGCCAAAAGCCGATCCTCCGCCTCCTTCAAAAGACGTTCTCCACATTGTTTCCTTCGGTGCTCTCGGGAAACGAACATCCCCCACAAAAAACCTGCTTCCGGATCCGACGATGGAACAGGAGTCGGAATCGCCACCGGCAACCCGCCGGCAAGACGCGGAAGCAATGCGCTCTGTTTTCGGAGCGTCTCCTCCGCGTATTCAGTCCGCGGAAACTTCACTATCCAGCGCCCATCGACATCATACGTGTCGCACGTCCAGCCATCGCCGATCGACGTCAGTGCGCTGGCGCACAAATCAGGCCACAACGCGCGGACTCTGGCTACATGAAATTCAGCATCCGCCATCGACAACTTAAAAATTCCAGCCCCCCTTCCGCACCCGTTTGGCGAAAAATATGTCGGGCTTGCCGGGACCGTTCGCGTCGGGCAAAACTCCCGTGATCCGAAACCCAAGGCGAAAATAAAATTCGCACGGATGCTCTCCGCCGATCTTCCGGAATGCACGTATCGCTTCGGGAATATCCGCATAGAGATCCGCGGCGCTCAAACTCGTCTCTCCGTTTTCGTCATCGCTGCCGAGCCACAGCGTCCGCGCGCCGCGCTCCGCCAGAATCCGCTCCAGATCCTCCACCAGCGCCCGCCCGATCCCCCGCCGCCGCTGGTCCACGGCGACGACGAGCGGATGCAGTTCCCAAACCCGGCCGCGATAGGAAGGCATGCCGCCGATCCAACCGAGCACCTTCCCGCGCGCGTCAACCGCCACCCGGCTGATCCTCTCCGGTGCCAGCGACTCCATCACCTCCCGCCGCGCCGAGTCGAGATCCTGCCAGCTTTCGGTCCTTCCATGAAACGCGTCGTGCAGCAAAACCGCCGCCTGCTCGATCCATTCCGGCCTTTCCCGGGTCAAATCCATGATCCGGTAATCCATATGGTATTCTTCCATTGCAACGGGCTTTTGAATTCATACTACTCGCAAAAGACGCGGACATGGTCGCCTCCGTCTTCGATGTTGATGTCGAGTTCCTCCAGGACTGTGAGCATCTCATCCGGTTTCATCCGGTTGAAGTCGAAAGGAACTCCCTTCGACCGCATCGCTTCCTCCAGCTTTTCCCGCGCCGCCGCCGGAAGCAGTGAGCTGAACTTCATTCCCGCGTTAACAAGCCCCAGCGGCACCCGCACGTTCACTTTCTCCTTTTCCCCTCCGGAAATCTGCACGCGCAGAAACCGCGGCTTCGTTTTTACAGCCGCGCCGGCCTTTTCCGATTCTCCAGCCGTTGGGTGATCGACGGCCGGCCGCTTCTGAAAGGCGGCGAGCAACTCGTCCGCCTCGTCCAGGCTGATTTTTCCTTCAGCCAACATTTTCAGTATCCTCTTTCTTTCTTCAGACATGATGAGTTCCTTCTATCTTCTGTTTTCTATTCACTACTCTTCCAAGAGCTTGAGTGCCTCCCGGACGCTGATTTCACCGCGTTCGAGTCGGTCGAGAATCTCAGCGCGATCAACTAGCGCCGTCTCCACCGTCACGAAATCCAGTTTCTTCGAAAGGGCGTTCAGGCGGTTTTTCACCGTCGGGTAGCTGATCCCGAAAAGCCGCTCCATCTCCCGGATCGAGCCGTGGCTCCGGACAAAGGCCGCCACGAAAACCTGCTCCTCCTCGCTCAGGCGAGCCAAAGGCGGAAGCTCGAAGGCGCCCTCCACCGCCACCCCGGACTCCGTCAGGCAGACGCGCTCAACGACGAACCCTTGATCGCCGATCATTCCCTGCAAGACCTGCCATTCTTGATGCATCTTTATAGATGATGCGGTTTGTAATTAATTTTTCAAGTTTTTTCGGTATTTTTTTAAATTTCTTAACATCCTTTCTCAATAAGTTTTCGAGGAATCCGGTAAACCACCTCGTCAAGAAATCCCCCGTTCATTCGCCGCGCTTTGCCTTCTTTGAAAATTGTCCCGCCAAGCGCCTCGGGAATTTTCCGGCTTGGTCGATTTGCCCGGTCGACCGGGTAGGTCAGGTAGTCGAAGTCGATGTGTTGAACGGCCCACGAAACGAGCAACGCGATCGCCTCCCTCCCGTAGCCGTTGCCGTGTGCCCCCTTTTTCAGCCAGACTCCCAATTCCGGAGTTGAAGGCGCACCTCCCCAGTGAAAACCGCAGCATCCCAGAAACTCTTCAGTGTCCCTCCTTACAATGGCACAAACAAGATCCCGCCCCTCCCGCATTCCTTCCCTCGACCTGGAAATGAACCCAAAAGCTTCATTGATATTTTTTGGCGGACTCGGATTCATGTATCGCGTGATCTCTTCCGTGAACTCCTCGAAAATCTCCTGCCCGTATTTCTCATGGATCGAGCACAGGCTCACCCGGTCTCCATTGATCCGAATAGTCGTCAAATCGACCGGTTGTCGAAACTGAAACCGGTTCTGATCGGATCCAGCAGTAACTTCTTTCAAACCCGACCGCGTGCCGTTTCCAAAATCCGGAGGGTCATCTGCCCCGACCGCATGGTCGCTGGAAACGCTCACCCATCGGCCCTCCAGGTTCCCGTTCTTTCGCAGCGGTTCGCCAAGTGACTCTGCCACCGCACGCATCACCCCCGCATGGGCGATCAGTAAGCTTCGCTCGCCGGCCACCCGCGAGAATCCGGCCATTACCCGCTCAACAAAAGCCCGCCACGTCTCTCCGCCTGGCGGCTCAACAGGAATCCCTCCGTGACGCCACGTATCCAAAAGGCCCGGATATTGTGCGTCGATCTCCTCCGGTGTAAGACCGCTGATCACCCCGACATCACGCTCGTTAAACTCGGGAATCATACCGCCAAAAGGAATCCCGAGGCCATCGGCAATCATCTCCGCCGTCCGCCGAGCCCGGACAAGTGCGGAGCTATAGACAGCATCAAAGCCAAAACCGCGCATCACTTCCACGGCCGCTCGCGCCTGCTCCTCCCCCATTTCCGAAAGAGGCACATCCGCCGCGCCCGTCCAACGGCCCTCGGCGTTCCAGGTGGATTGCCCATGTCTGGCAATGTAAACGTATCGCATCATTCTTGTTTCATTTTGTTCATATGAGGTTTTTGCAACTGAGTTGTTCGGCTTCAGTATCGACATCGGCGTCCACTACTTGATCGGCTACGCCGATTTCGTTCACTTTGCTCCCTCCAGGATTTGCGCGGCTCGACCGTCGGTTTCGCCCTTGACCGACCCTCGTTTGCCCAGGGCAAAGGCGATTTGAGCAACCCCGCTTCGATCCAACAGGTTTAAAGACAGGCGAAAAATCAAGCTGCTCTCGAAAAGGCCTCATCAGGCGCGTCAGGAGCAGGGCCGGTGGGCTTCGATCAGCCGGAGGAGTGCGGTTCGCCCGAAATGATTCGCCCACCCTTTGGCGTCGCCGCCGAAGGTATTGTCGGTGATCGTTACATCGGCGCCGGCATCGAGCATGGCACGCACGAGTGTCTCATCCTTGCGAAGGATGGCCTGGTGCAATGCCGTCGAGCCCCAGCTTTCGGTGCGCGCATTCATCAAGGCGGGCTCCCGGCGCATACATAGATCGGCAAAATCCACCTTGATCTCGTAAATTCGGGGTTTTGCGGGAACCCTTGGCCCGTTTACCACTGCCCGGACGTTCTCCAACTCCCAGGCGAGCCATCCATCCTCCCATTCGGAGCATGCTGCCTCGGCATCTTCCTTTCGCCATGGCCTTACACACCACACATCCACAACCGCGACCACCTGGCCTTCGGGATCCACAGGATTTTCTTCTGTCAGTCGCCTTCCATTCTGCACTATCGCCAAATCCATCAGCGGCAGAGTAGCCGGCTTCCAGCGACGGATTTCCAAGCTTTTTTTACCGGAGGCTATCGCGAAGCCTGCTTTCACGATTACGGATAAGGCTTTCATCGTATATCACTTAGTTCACCACGAACATAGGGCAGAGGCAAGTAACCTCCAGTTTATTTGTGCCTACAGGTTTGGGATACGGAAAGGTGTTGCACCAGCCATATGACTGTGATTTCCATTCTCAAATGAATTTCTCCGCCAATACAGCTGATTCAGTGGTCCATCGAATGATGATAGCCCACCGGCCTGTTTGTGGTTGGAACCGTTGCCCGGCGTAGGCAACCCGCATATACACAGACACCTTTTAAGGCCCGGACGTTTCGCGCGTCCGGGCCTTTTTTGTTTTCCAAAACGATCATTATGAAAAATCATTGCTATATCACCACGGCCATTCCGTATGTGAACGCAAAGCCCCACGTCGGGTTTGCGTCGGAACTCGTGCTCGCCGATTTCCTGGCGCGCTCCAACAAACGCAAGGGTCGCGAGGTGCGATTCCAGACAGGGACCGATGAGAACGCTCTCAAAAATGTCGAAGCAGCGCAAGCCGAGGACATTTCGCCTCAAGCCTGGGTCGATGCGAAAGCCGACGAGTTCCGAACAGTCGCAGAGGCGCTCCAAATTGACTTCGACCGATTCCTGAGAACGACTGAATCCGCCCATGCCAGTGCGGTGAAAGCGTTCTGGCACGCTCTGCGCCCGGAAGACATTTACGAAGCGCCTTATCGAGCGCTTTACTGCACCGGGTGCGAGGATTTCCTATTCGAGAAGGATCTTGCTGGAGGCGTCTGCCCGGATCACGGGAAGGCGCCGGAAATGGTGGAGGAGTCGAACTACTTCTTTCGCCTCACAAGCTATCAGTCGGTGATCGAGGAGTGGTTGACCAGCGGGCGTGTCAGGATTTTGCCGGAGAAACGCGGGAACGAGATCCTCAGTTTTGTCCGGGGAGGCCTGCGGGATATCAGTATTTCCCGTCCTGCGTCCCGGGCAAAGGGTTGGGGAATTCCGGTGCCTGAAGATTCTTCCCAGGTGGTTTATGTTTGGATTGATGCGTTGGTGAACTACATCGCGGGCGTTGGCTATCCCGGCGAAAATGCCTTGCGGGAGTGGTGGAATCCGAACGTGGAAAAAACGCATGTGATCGGCCGTAACGTCTGGAAATTCCACGCCGTCTATTGGCCCGCGCTGCTCCTTTCCGCAGGGCTGCCCCTACCCGATGAACTGGTAATCCACGGCTTTCTGACCGCCGAGGGACGCAAGATCAGCAAGTCTCTTGGCAACGCACCCTCCCCCGGCCCTCTGATCGACCGTTTCGGATCGGATGCCGTGCGGTATTACCTGTTGCGGCTCGGAAATCCATTCGAGGACGGAGACTTCTCGGAACGAACCTTCGCCGCCGTCTATGAGTCCGACCTGGTAAACGGCCTCGGCAATCTCGTGAGCCGTATTCTCTCCCTCGCAGTCAAGAGCGGCATCGTGCAGGTGAACCGGGATCAATCCCCTTCGCTCGACCGAGAATTCGACGAGGCGTGTGAGAACTGCCGACCTGATGAAGCGCTCGCGATCCTGTGGAAACGCATCGCAACCATCAATCGCTCCATCGAGGAAGCGAAACCATGGGAGCTTCTCCGTCGTGGATCGGTGACCGAAGCGGCGGCCATTGTAAATCACTGGCTCGTCCAATTGAAAGCCCTCACCGCCGACCTGGAACCATTTCTGCCAGAGACCGCCGGACGCATCACCGCCGCACTCGGGAAAGAGCCGCTGAACACCATTCCTCCACTGTTTCCACGACTACATGCGGAGCGGGAGAAGCCTTAAGCGGGAGAGGGGACGCGGCCTCCCGGCTCTTGGCGGAACCTCTTGCCTTTGGCCGGTCCCGGATCACCCTGGCTCCAAACTCAATCTCAATTTCCAGGCATGTCTCTTCCCTCAGTTCTCGCCGGCAGCCTTCCTCGCCTGGAGCGGCCTTTTGGACGATGAGATAGATGTGAAGCTCCGGGTATTGGTCATACTCGAGGTGTCGGCAAATGCAGCCACCCCGGGGGATGACTTCAAGTAGCTTTGGAATCCCCAGCGCCGCGTGATACATGGGTTGCCCCATGCACGGATTCGTGCTGTCACCCGGTCGATCAATACCTCCACTGGTAAAGATGAGAACCCCTCCATCCGCGAGGCCATCGCATAACTTCATCAGAATCTGCTCGTGGCACACCAGGGGAGCGTGCCAGATACTGTCCCACGCGGAAATGAAGTCGTACTTTCTTGGGAATTCCCAAGCGCAAATATCCGCCAAGTGAAACTCTACTTTTGGATGCTTCTCCTTTGCCAGCCGCAGCATTTCCGGCGAAATATCGAGCCCCTCCACTTCAAACCCGGCTTCGAGCATCAAATCAATAAACCTCCCACTGCTCCCGCATCCGATATCGATGGCATTCCGTTTGTTCGAAAGGAACTGTAGGGCCTTTTGGTGCTGCGCAATCCCATTCTCCCGATTGAACTGATCGCCGCTCCAGTAGGAGGCGAGTTTGTTGTAATTCTCCGCGATTTCTTGAGGATTCATGATCTGTTTTCAACCCAAGGCTCACTGCGGATTGTTGCCACTTCTCGCAGGCGGTCAGGACCGGTCTCCGAAGCCGTCTCCACTCTGGATGAACTCAATCCGATTCCCGAAGGGATCCGAGGTATAAAAGCGCTTCCGATCCGACAAGGCGTTATCCCATTCGACAGCAAACTGCTTCTTTTTAAGATCGTCCGCAAGCCTTTCGAGATCCGGCACACAAAACGCCGGGTGAGCTTTCCTTTGCGGAGCAAAATTTGTTTCCACTCCAATGTGGACAATCACGGATCCGGATCGGAACCAACATCCGCCCCGGCTCGCCAAAGGCTCCGGCTTTTCATTCTCCGTCATGCCGAGAATCCCGCAAAAAAACGAGCGGGCCATCTCTTCCTCGCCAGGCGGCATCGCCAATTGAATGTGATCCAGAGAATCAATCATCGGCCGAAAAAATATCGGTTTTTCTCCAACAAGGCTAATTCAAAAAACGTCGGAAGATTCTGCAAATGAGGCGATTTTTTTCCGCGAACACCAAAAGATGCGCAACCCGCAGATAGCGTGGGTGTAGGCGTGGTCAATTCATTCCTGAACGTTCAGAAAACGGTGCATAATGTAATAATCCACCATTCCCAATCGTGCATGTCGAAACCCCTTTGGAATCGTTCCGCAAATGGAAAACCCGAGTTTTTGCCAAAGTGAAACCGAGGCATGGTTCGAACTGACCACACAGTTGAACTGCATAGCCAAAAATCCCTCGGCGGAAGCCTGTCCGAGAGAATGGAGCCCCAGAGCACGGCCC
>PXBO01000040.1 GCA_003566885.1 Opitutia bacterium
CCCGGAGAAATCTCCCTGGCGCACCAGGGCGTGCTGTTTCTCGACGAACTGCCCGAATTCAAACGCTCCGCCCTGGAAGTCCTGCGCCAACCCCTGGAGGAGGGAACGGTCACCATCTCCCGCAGCGCGGGAAAAGTGGCCTTCCCCTGCCAGTTCATGCTGGTGGCCGCCATGAACCCCTGTCCCTGCGGATACCTGGGCGACCGCAAACACGAATGCCGCTGCGGACCTTCGCAAATACAGCGCTACCGGTCCCGCATCAGCGGCCCGTTGCTGGATCGCATCGACCTGCACGTGGAGGCCCCCGCCCTGTCCATCGAGGAATTGCGCAACGAGAAGCCGGGTGAATCCTCGGCCGCCATGCGCGACCGGATCGCCGCCGCCCGCGAGCGGCAGAAACGGAGACGCCCGGACGCCGCCTCCCCCGCGAACGCCCGCATGAGTCACAGCGAGTTGCGCCAGTTCTGCGCGCTGGACGATTCCCTGGGCGATATGTTGCAGCAGGCCATGGAGGAACTCTCCTTGTCCGCGCGGGCGTTCGACCGGATTCGCAAGGTCGCCCGCACCATTGCCGACCTCGCCGGGACGGAGCAGATCGAGGGGCCGCACCTGCTGGAGGCCATCGGTTACCGAAACCTGGATCGCAATCTTTTTTATTGAAGGTTTTGCCATCGCCGGGCCTTTCTTCCCATCATGCCGTCATGACCGAAAGCGCCAATTCGTTCCACCCTCCCTTAGCGGGCTCCCTGTTTCTCCGCTCCGCCCAGCTCCTGCTCCCCCTCGCCCTGGCATTCGCCGTTGGCTGCGGGCCGTCGGAGACTCCGGTGGAAACCGGCAACCGCGAAGGGATTCTACACATCAACAACGGAGCGGAAGTTCAGAGTCTCGATCCGCACACCACCAGCGGCGTTCCGGAATCGCACGTAATCGGGGCTTTGCTGGAAGGGCTGACCGCGGTCGACCCCGAAACCCTGGAAGCGATTCCCGCCGCCGCCCGGGATTGGGAGATTTCCGACGACGGCACGGCTTACACCTTTTTCCTTCGCGAGGACGGCGCCTGGTCAAACGGAGATCCGGTGACCGCTCACGACTTCGTCTTTTCATTGCGACGCATCCTCTCGCCCAACCTGGCCGCTCCCTATTACTACATGCCCTTCCCCGTCGTCGGAGCTCGCGAGTATTACGAGGGCGAAATCGACGACTTCTCCCAGGTCGGCATACGCGCCGTGGACGATCTCACACTGGAAATCCGTATCCGTTATCCCCTGCCCTACTTCCTGACCCTGCTCGCTCACAACACCTGGTATCCGGTTCACCCTGACACCATTCTGGCCCACGGGCTGATGGATGAACCCAACACCCGCTGGGTGCGGCCGGAAAATTTTGTGGGCAACGGGCCCTTCACTCTGCAGCGCTGGGCCACCGGACGGCGAATCGAGGTCCGTCGCAATCCGGATTACTGGGATGCCGATCGGGTACACCTGAATGAGATCCATTTTTACCCGCTGCAACATCCGCTCAGCGGAGAGCGGGCCTTTCGCGCCGGCCAGTTGCACATCACCGATCCGGTCCCCGCCGAACGCATCTCCTATTACCAAAACGAACGTCCCGACGTTTTTGCCACCGGCGACTATTTCGGCACCTATTACTTCCGCCTGAACGTCACCCGGCCTCCCTTCGACGACCCGCGGGTGAGGCTGGCCCTGTCCCTGGCCCTGGACCGCGAGACGCTGGTCAACAACATTTACGCGGGAGCGCGCTCCGCCGCCTACTCGTTCGTGCCGCCCGGAGTGCCGGGCTACGAACCGAAACCGGTGATCGGGCACGACGTCCGGCGCGCCCGAGAACTGCTGGCGGACGCCGGATTCCCCGACGGCCAGGGGTTTCCCGCGATGCAAATTCTCTACAATACCTCCGACGAACACAGCGCCATCGCCCAACTCGCCCAGGAGATGTGGCGGCGCGAACTGGGCATCAACGTCGGACTCGAAAACACGGAGTGGCAGGTTTACCTTGATCGCATGAACCGGCTCGACTACGACATCGCCCGTTCGGGCTGGATCGGCGACTACCTCGACCCCTTCAATTTCCTCAATACCATGGTGACCGGTGGCGGCAACAACCGCACCGGCTGGTCCAGCGGAGAATACGATGCCCTGCTGGACGACATTCAGCGCACCGCCGACGAAGAAACGCGCTGGCAGCTTATCCGCGACGCGGAGACTTTGCTGGTAGAGGAAGCTCCCGTTCTTCCCCTGTTTTTCTACAACCGGATGTACCTTATAGACCCGGCGGTGCAAAACTGGCGGCCCACCCCGACCGCGTATCGATTCTACAAGGACGTCCGGCTTACGGCCGAAGATTGATTTCCTTATGCCCACCTACATCGCACGCCGGGTCCTGGAATCCCTGCCGGTCCTTTTTCTCGTCATCACGATCTGTTTCTTTCTGCTGCGGCTTGCTCCCGGCGGTCCGTTCAGCCAGGAAGTCGACATCCCCGCCGCCACCCTGGCGCGGATGGAAGCCCACTACGGCCTGGACCGCCCGCTTCCGGCGCAGTACCTCAGTTACCTGGGCAACCTGACGAAAGGCGATCTCGGCCCCTCCTACCATTACCCCACCCGCACGGTGAATGAAATTATTCGCGACCACCTTCCCGTATCGCTGGAGTTGGGCCTCTGGGGGCTGCTGATCGCTTTGGTTATCGGTATCCTGGTCGGACTCGTCGCCATGATTCGACCAAATTCCTGGCTCGACTCCGTTCCCATGGGGGGCGCCATGCTGGGGATCTGTCTGCCGACTTTTGTGCTGGGACCGCTTCTGATCCTGGTGTTCTCGCTTTGGTTGGGCTGGTTCAACGCCACCGGCTGGAACACCGCGGGCGACCGGGTGTTGCCGGCCCTGACTCTCGGTCTGTTCTTCGCCGCCTACATCGCCCGGCTGACCCGCGGGGGCCTGCGCGAGGTCATTCGCCAGGACTTTATCCGCACCGCCCGCGCCAAAGGCCTGCCGGAACACCTGGTGCTGGGCAAACACGCCCTCCGCCCCGGCATCCTGCCGGCGCTTGCCTTCCTTGGTCCGGCGGCCGCGGGACTGCTTACCGGTTCCTTCGTGGTGGAAACGGTTTTCCATATCCCGGGACTCGGCCGGGAGTTCGTCAACGCCGCCTTCAACCGCGACTACACCCTGGTGCTCGGGGTGGTCATTCTCTATTCCGTGATGATTCTGATCTTCAACCTCCTGGTGGACGTCGGCCAAGTGCTGCTGAATCCCCGGCAACGCTTCGAATGAACGCTTCGCCACCAACCGCCGCCACCCTGCCGCACCGCTCCCCCGGGCGCCTGGCATGGGAACGCCTGCGCGCCAATCGAGCGGCCATGACCGGCCTGGTCTTTCTGACGCTTTTTTCCGGTCTCTGTATCGTCGGGCCATGGATCTCTCCCTATTCCTTCCAGGAGCAGCCCCGCATCGTCGAGGGGGCGACACCGCCGGACGCCTCCCACTGGCTGGGAACGGACCACCGCGGCCGCGACCTGGCCACCCGACTGTTTCACGGGGGACGCATCTCCCTGATGGTCGGCCTGCTGGCCACCGCGGTCTCCCTTACCATTGGCGTGGTTTACGGAGCCGTTTCCGGCTTCATCGGCGGGAAGACGGATTCGCTGATGATGCGATTCGTCGACATTCTCTACGCGCTGCCGTTCACGGTGTTCGTTATTCTGCTAATGGTGTTTTTCGGTCGCAGTCTGGTCCTGCTTTTTCTCGCCATCGGCGCCGTGGAGTGGCTGACCATGGCCCGTATCGTACGCGGGCAGGTCCTTTCGCTGAAACAGCGGGCGTTTGTCGAGGCGTCTCGCGTGCTTGGGCAGCATCCGGGAAAGCTTCTCTCGCGTCATGTTCTTCCCAATGCCGCCGGACCTATCATCGTGTACACCACGTTGACCATTCCGAACGTCATGCTGCTGGAGGCCTTCGTAAGTTTCCTCGGGCTGGGAGTGCAGCCTCCCATGAGTTCACTCGGCCTGCTCATCAACGACGGCGCCTCTTCCATGGAAAGCGCTCCCTGGTTGCTCCTGGTCCCGGGCACGGCTTTCGCGCTGACCCTTTTTTCGCTGAACTTCCTTGGAGACGGCCTGCGCGACGCCTTCGATCCCAAGGAAGAGCGTTGAGGGGCGTTGTTGGTCAACGGTTCACGGTTCACGAATCACGAATAACCAATCTGCCGCAGCGCTTCGTAGGTGGCTATGCCGACGCTGGTGGCGAGGTTGAGAGAGCGCAGTTCGGAATTGAAGCGCGGGATGGTCACCCGGCGCTCATCGCCCGCCCAGTCATGCAGCCATTGGGGACACCCCGCCGTTTCCTTGCCAAAAAGCAAGCCATCGCCATCGGCGAACTCAACGTCCCAGAACGACCGCCTGGCCGCGGTGGTGAACAGCCAGATTCGCCGCGGCCGATCCTTGAGGGCCAAAAAGGCCTCCCAGCTTTCGTGATGATGCACATCCAGCGACTTCCAGTAATCCATGCCGCTGCGCTTCAGGTGACGGTCGGTGATGGTGAACCCCAACGGATGAATGAGGTGCAGCCGGCTTCGGGTCACCGCGCACAAACGCCCGACATTCCCGGTGTTTTGGGGAATGTCGGGCTGAAACAGAATGATGTGCAGCATGGGTTCGAAAACCCTCAGATGCCGGGCAACTGATCCTTCTCCTCCGCAACGAAAGGCGGCTTGTCGATGGGAAACTCCAATTTCAGTTTTGTCAGGATATACCCCTCCAGGTAGCGGTCGTTGCGAGCCGCCGCCCAGACTTTGCGCATATACTCCGAAGCCGGGTTGTCCTCGAGCGAATAGCCTCCGACCGCGTCCCGGATTCGGTGGGCCGGCGGATTGATGGCAAGTTCCTTTTCGATGCGCTGCACCAATTCCACCAGCGATTGGCTCGGAATTTTGCGCCCGGTCTCAATCTGGCAAATGTAATTTTTCGACACCTTGAGCAACTCGGCCAGATCGGCCTGCGTCAGGCGGTAGTGTTTTCTCAGCTTGAGAAAGTCGTATTCAAGCGTGTTGTTCTCGTGCGCGACTTCACGCGTTTCCGGTCTAAGTTCCTTAACGTTCATCTCCTCTTCAAGTCCTCCTATATGAAACGGTTATGAGCGGATCTTCTAGCAACCGATGATTTAAAAGAAAACTAATAATCCGGTAAAACACCGGTAAAAAAACATCCGCATCCTCATCCTCCAACCAGGCCCAAAATTGCCTGATTTAAACTAAACTATAGCCTATAAACGATTTATTCACCCCTGCGATTGATCGTGTTGCACCAGGTAATGTTTGCCCGCGACCAACGGCCGAATTTGTGCTTTTCAGTCGTCATTCCATCGCCAGTCCCAAGTTGTCGGCCTGCAACAAATGGACCTGACAATCGATCTCCCGTTCCCGAAAAGCGCCGGCCATGGCGTCGCCCACGGCTTTCGCCTCCCGGTTCGCGCCCACGCAAAGCACGCTGGAGCCGCTTCCGCTGAGCCATCCACTGTAGGCGCCGGCCTCCAGGCCCGCCGCGATGGCCTGGTCCGCGCCGGCGATCCCGGGAACGCGCGTCGGCTGATGCAGAAAATCCGTCACCCCGTGCCGCAGTCGCTCATAATCGCCGACCGCAAAAACCGACACGATGTAGGCGAGACTGTTCAGACTCTTCACCACATCGAAAAAAGGGAGGTTTTCCGGCAGGGAGGTGCGGGAGGTCGAAGTCAACACTTCGTTGTCCGGCGAAACCACCACAAACGCCAGACCGGGGCCGACGTCGAACCGCAGCGCGTCCAGGAAACGACCGGTGTCCGGGCAGGTGCGGGCCACACAAAAACCACCCAAAAGCGCGGCGGCGGCGTTGTCCGGATGCCCTTCCAGCATAGTCACCAGGCCCACCAATTCCTTTCGGCTCAGCGGGGCTCCGTTGGCCTCATTGATCGCCGCCAGAATCCCGCCGCGCAAAGTCACGCTGGAACCCAGACCACGGGCGCGGGGCACGTCACCGGAAATGTCGAAATCAAACCCCATAGGCCCCACACCGGTCAGGGCGAAAAACTGGTCCGCTGCCGATTCGACCATGTGCAGAGCCGATTGGTGAAAATCCGCCGGATTTCCGGCGTAAGCGATCCGCGCATCGTCCCGCACCGTAACCGACACCCGATTGTACAGGCTGAGCGCGATTCCCAGGGTATCGAAACCGGGACCGCAATTGGAGGTGCTGGCAGGGACTCGAACCCGAAACGTACGAGACTGTTTCATCGTAAAAACATAACCCCGCCAAGGCTACCTGCGGCGCCGCATCTCACGTTCGATATCTTGCATCTGCGCCTTTTTCTTGAGGGTTTCCCGTTTGTCGTAAAGCTTTTTACCCATACAAACCGCCAACTCGAGTTTCACCAGTCCTTCCTTGAAATACAGCCGCACGGGAATCAACGCCTTGCCTCCCTGCGACACCTCCATTTCCAGCCGGTTGATCTCCTTGCGGTGCAGCAGCAACTTGCGCGGACGCTTGGGCGGGTGGTTGTGAATATTGCCAAAGGTATACTCATCGATGTGCATATTGCGCAGAATCACCTCGCCTTTCTCCACCTTGGCAAAGGCATCGGTCAACTGAGCCCGGCCGGACCGAATGGACTTCAATTCCGTTCCGGTAAGCACGATTCCCGCCTCCAAACGGTCTTCCACGAAATAATCACGGAAGACCTTGGAATTGCGTATCTCCTTGTACCGTCCGGAAGATTTTTTCTGGGCGCACACTAATTATATCGCCGGAAAAAGGTTGAGGACCCGGGCGGAGAGCAAATCCGGCAGCCCGGCGCGCTTAATCCTCGGCCAGTTCGTAACTGATCTTACCCTCGATCAACTCCCGCAGGGCGATGTCCTCCGGGTCCAGTCGCTCCAGGGACTCAACCAATGGCCGGCCGTTGTAGCGCAATTGCTTAACACGCCGCGACACCACATTGATGAGAATGTTCGCATCCGGCACGACCTTCAAAGCTTGCTCTATGTAATCTTCTCTCACAACGGACTCCTTGTTTCGACTGAAACCGTTGACAATTACCCGGACGAAAAATTACGTCAAGTGGATTCACAACAAATCGAAGATTGAAGATTGAAGAACGAAGATTGTAAATTCTCCCGGGTTGATAGGCACCAAACACGATGGAACGCCCATTCCGTGGCTCCAATCACGGGACACCAATCTTCAATC
>PXBO01000033.1 GCA_003566885.1 Opitutia bacterium
CCAGCAAGGCAAGCAGCATCGAGGGCGGGTACTGCGCGCTGCCGGTTCCCCTGCCGTTCACACTGAAGGACGAAAGGTCCATCGAGCCGCCCACCTCGATGAGGAAGTGGGCCAGATGATCCTCCGGCAACCACTCTCGCATATCCACCGGCAACAACATCGGGGTCTCCCGATCAATGTTGACGAACTTCTCAGACCTGCACCGATCATTGTGTCCATTCGGACACCCCGCCAGAAATTTTTTCTCAAAAATCCCCCAACCCCCATTTAGCAGCCTGTCGGATTTACGCGGTAGCCTAAATCCGACAGGCTGCTAGGGCCATTCGCGTTGGGCCAATTATTTCTGAAATTGCTCCCTCACTCCGTCTGTGCGAAACGCGCACGGTTTTCTGGAGGGCCATTCTCTCGCTTGGCCGCAAAACGAGCCGGACGGAAACGGCGGCGGCTTCCGGTTCGTACGCACCAAACGTCAGAGCACCGGGCCCGCGCAAGCGCGGACGCCACACGGGCAACGCCGGGTGTACCTGTTTCTCCGAAAACTTGATGACGGGGGGGTATTCCCTCGGTCCAGCGCCCCAACCGTGGCAATCGCGCCAGGGAACATTTGACTTTCCTTTCTTCGAAAGGCAGATTGATATCTACTAATACCTGACCGGTTATCGTAAAACATTGCAATCCAGGATCGCCTGATGAAAACATTACCTGCCTCTTTTCTTCGATTCACTTTTTGTGTCTGCCTGGCGGCGGGCGTTTGGGCCACGTCTCCCCTCGATGCCGCCGATACTCCGGATCCCGTTGCGTTGCTGCGGGAGGCCATCGTTACGGTTCGCGACGCGGAAACCCTGAGTGCCGAGATCAACCACACGATTCACGTTCGCATGGCGGGCATGGATCAGGAAATGGAAAGCCGTTACGGTTTTTTTTATCAGGCGCCCAACAAGCTGGCCATTATGATGGAGGAGGGCCCGTCGGGTCAGAATCTTATCAGTGACGGCGAGAACTTGGTTGTCCACATCCCGATGCTGGAGGTTTATACGGTGAGCCGGGCTCCGGAGGAGATTGGCGCGGTCCTGGAGGAAGGATCTCCGTTCCAGGGTGAATTGGTCATGCTGCTGCAGGCGTTGATGACCGGCGAGGCCGGGGGCATCGAGGTCACTTCCCTGGGTGAAATGACCCACCTGGGATCCGAATCGGTCGACGATGGGGTGCTTCATAATATGCGGCTCCATCTGCGGCAGGCGGATCTGGCGGAGAGGCTGGGCGAGGATTGGCGAGCGGATCTTGATCCGGAGGAACTGGCGCTGTTCGACTCCCTGAATTTCGAAGTGGATATCGATCTTTCAATTTTGAAAGGCGAGCGGACCTTCCTCACCGGCGTCAGGGCCGACCTTTCGGATTTCATGAAACAGATGGCGGCCGAGCAGATGATCACCGACATGGGTGAGATCGAAATGGTGTTGGGTTTTTCGCTGAATGATTGGAAAGCGAACGAAGTTCTTCCCGAAAACGCCTTTGTTTTTGATCCTCCGGCCGGGGCGCGACAGGTCGATGATATCTTTGCCGCTCTGGAAGAGCAGGCTGGCCAGCAGATGGGCGGCGGGGATGCGGATGCTCTGGTGGGGGAAGCGGCTCCGAATTTCGAATTGGCCCTCCTGGACGGCGGTGAAGCGGTTCTGTCCGATCACCAGGGTGAGGACATCGTGATTATCGACTTCTGGGCCACTTGGTGCGGCCCCTGTATCCAGGCGATGCCGGCCCTGATGGAGGTGGCTTCCGATTTTCGTGATCGCAACGTGGTTTTCTACGCCGTCAACTTGCAGGAAGGGGCCGACATGGTCCGTTCGTTCATGCAGAACCGGGGCTGGGACTTTTTGGTGCCGATGGACTCACAGGGGGCGGTGGCGAACTCCTACGGCGTCACCGGAATCCCTCACACCGTTATTGTCGGCAAGAGCGGTTTGGTCGAAAAGGTGCATGTGGGTTACTCGCCCGCACTTAAGGAAATCCTGACCGCCGAACTCGAGCGCCTCCTGGCGGCGGAGTAGATGGGGTTCGCCTGAATGCTACTTGGTTAAGGACGTTTCGTTCCCGATGGAGCGCTTAACCGCGCCATTCGGCTTCGCGGGTTGGATCGGCAGCGAGTGGGTTCTTATTTGTGGGAAATGCCGAAGCCGTAGCTTCCCCCCCGGCGGAGTTCGGCCAGGCTGGTGATTCCGTCGGCCGCTTTGGCCATGCCATCCTCCAAAAGGGTTTTGGTACCTGATTCCCGGATGGCGTGCCGGAGACTTTTTTCGTCGGTGTGCCGGCGGATCAGTTCGTTGGCGTCTTCGTCGACATACCAGACTTCAAAAATGCCGATGCGCCGCCGGTAGCCGGTATGACGGCAGTTATCGCATCCGGATGGCACCCAACTCGTCGCTGGCGCCGTTACCTCCAGGGCCTCAAGCCAACCGCGGTCTTCAGTCGGGGTGGGTTCTTCTCGTTTGCAGTCCGGACACAACCGCCGCACCAGCCGTTGGGAGATGACCAATTCAAGTGCGGCCGTAATCTCGAAGTCCTGAATGCCGAGGTTTCGCAGGGTGGTCACCGCGCCCGCGGCGTCGCGGCTGTGGAGGCTGCTCAAAAGAACCCGGCCGGTGGAGGAGGCCGACAGCGCGGCTTCCGCCGAATCGCGGTCCCTCATTTCCCCCACCATGAGGAAGTCCGGGTCGAGCCGTAACATGGTCTTGACCGTTTCACTGAAGGTGATTCCGCGCGCCTCATTGACCTGGATTTGGTTGATGCCCTCGATCCGGTATTCCACCGGATCTTCGACGGTAACCACGCTGCAATTGAGGCTTTTCAACTGGTGAAGCAGGGCGTAAAGGCTGGTCGTTTTTCCGCTGCCGGTGGCGCCGGTAACCAATACCATGCCGGACATGCTTTCCAGCCATTGATCGATTTTTTCCTTCTGGATGTGGCTCAGACCGAGTTCCTCCAGTGTGTACCGCACCCGGCGGGGATCGAGAAGGCGTACCGACATTTTTTCTCCCTGCACCGTCGGTGCGCAGGTGACCCGAAGATTCACTTCCGCGTCGTCGAGGTCGTACAGGGTTCCTCCCGCCGCCGGACGCAACAGGGGCGTCGGGTCCAGGTCGACCAGGGCTTTAATGTGACCCAGGAACTGGGCGCCGTGCTGGCGGGGAATCAGGGCGACGTCACGGAGAACGCCGTCGATGCGGAAGCGGATACAGAGCGTACCGTTTTCCGGATCGACGTGTATATCGGTCGCCCGCTCATCCTTGGCGTCCTGAAACAGGCGGTGGACCAGCTGAGGGATGGAATCGAGGTCCGGGAGTGATCCATCCGGAGACGTGACGTTCCTCAGCCAGGACTGAATACGTTGAGCGAAATCAACCTTTAAGGGACGCACGCGGTCTTGGGTGGCGGTATGATTCATTCTGAAAATCCTTTCAAGCGTTGAGCGCAGGATACCGTCAAAATCGGCTTTAGTCCAGACCCGGATTCCCGGATCACGATTCGTTGCGGCCAAGGGTTAATCTTCGCGGTTCGGCGCTTGAGAATTTTTCCGCCGGCCTCAGTCTGATTTGCATGTTGGAAAAACCCTCAAGAGACTCCGGCGTCCTGCCTCCCATTCCCGATTGCCCTGCACCGTCCGGGGAAAACAGCGTTCCGCTGGGAAACCCCAAGGGGGCGGCCGAAGTCCGGCTGGAGTTTCCGATTGCGGCAGGCCCGTTCGCGCCCACCTGGGAATCCATCGAATCGAATTATCCCGGAACGCCGGAATGGCTGCGGGAGGCCAAATTCGGCATCTGGGTGCATTTCGGACCTCAATCGGCGGGGGAAAGCGGAGACTGGTACGCCCGGCACCTGTACAAGCAGGGGCACCACGCCTACCTGAATCACCTCGAGAAGTACGGTCACCCTTCGGAAGCGGGCTACATGGAGGTTTTGCGCGACTGGGATCCGGAAAATCTGGATCCGGTGGCATTGACCGAGATCTACCGCGAGGCCGGCGCCCGTTTTCTCCTCGTGCAGGGGGTGCATCACGACAATTTCGACCTCTGGGATTCGTCCTATCAGCCCTGGAATTCCGTGCGCCTGGGCCCGCGGCGGGACCTGGTGGGAGAATGGGCCGCGGCGGCCCGTGGCGCCGGGATGCGTTACGGTGTGACGTTTCATCACGAATACACCTGGTGGTGGTGGCAGACCGCATTCGGGGCCGATTTGGATGGCGAGCGCGCGGGAGTTCCCTACGACGGACACCTGACTCTGAATGATGGCGTGGGGAAATGGTGGGAGGGGCTGGACCCTCGGCTTCTTTACACCGTGGACCTGCGCGAGTACCAGGGGGTGACCGAAGCGGCTCACGCTCCGTTTACACCGGCGCCGGCGGGAATTTTTCACCGGCACGCCGAGTACGCGAAGTGGTATGCGACCTGGTGGGCTTTGCGCATGGTCGATGTGATCGATCGGTACGGACCCGATTTTATTTACACCGACGGGACGGGGGATCAGCCTTTCAGCGGCTTCGACACGGGGACGGGGTTTAAATGCGACGCCATGCAGCGTGTCATGGCTCATTATTACAACCGACGGCTGCGGGAGCGTGGCGAGGTGGATGTTTTCAGCATCGTGAAATTTCGTCCACGAACCAACGGCACCGTGACCACGGAGGAGTTCGGTATTCCGGCCGAGATCAAGACCGATCAACCCTGGGTGGCGGAGGTTCCGGTGGGAGACTGGTTTTATGAATCCGGGTTCACCTATGATTCGGGAATGGTGATTCGGTACATCGTCGAGGCCGCCTCACGCGATGGAAGCGCGGCGATTTGTGTGTCGCCCAGGGCCGATGGTTCGCTCGATGAAGGCAGCCGCCGGATGCTTCGCGAAGTGGGGGAGTGGATGCGGAAAAACGGCCGCGGCATCTACGGCAGCCGTGCCTGGAAGCGGCTGGGCGAAGGCGATCAGGTGAACGGTGGACTGAAAATGCTGCCCGGAGGGAAACTCGGACGCGAACATGCCGAGTTCGCCTTCAGCACCCGGGATTTTCGTTTTACCGAGGGAAAGGACGGGGCGCTGTATGTCTATTGCCTGGGCGCCCCGGAATCGGGTGAGCGGCTGGCAATCGGATCGTTGGGAACCGATTCCGGTTTGCTCGACCGCCGGATTGGACGAGTGACCGCGTTGGGGCGCGAGGATCAATCCCTGGAATGGAGTCAGGAAGCGGGCGCGCTGGTCGTTGTATTTCCTTCTGACGGGGCGAATACTCCCGTTCCGGGTTTTCGCGTGGAGTGAGCAGTCGCACTCTCGGTTCTCGTTTTCGCGTTATTGCCATGGCCGGGAAGGCGGGTTTAGCTTAGGGTCTTCTTATTGCATGGACGGAATTCGGAAAACAACGGAAATGCCGCGTCGCGACGGTACCGGAGAAACGGCTCGTATCCTGTGGCTGTTCGATGTGAGTCATCGGGTGGTCCTGGTCAGGAGAGCGGAGCCGGATGACAACGCGAAGACGGTGTGGGACCTGCCTTGGTTGGGAGTCCCGGGCGGCGGCGATTTCCGGGAGACAGTCGCTGCCGATACGGGTCTGAAAATCGAGAACCTCGGGACGGCCGAAAAAATCGCGACTTTGCCCCTGCCGAAGGCGGAAGGTGGCGACGGGGTCGGCCGGGTGGAAGTGTGGTTTGCCCAGTTTCTGGAGCCGGCGGGTGGGGGCACTGATACGGAGTATGACGAGGGTTCGGCGGGCTGCTTCACCGTCGAGAGGTTAAGGCGGTCGTTGGAAGAGAATCCATCGGAGTTCTCAGCCCTGGTGCGGGAACTCCTTCCGCGAATCGGCCCTCACCTGATTCGGGTGCCCTACCTCGGCATGCGTGAAACCGAATACATCTACCGTTTTCGCACCGAGAAGCAGCGCAACCGCTCCATTTATCACATAGACGACCGGTCGGGCGCCCTATACCAGAGCCGGCTCTGTGAGGCGATCAAGGCGGTGAAGCGGCGCAGCGAGCGTTCGGCGGAGACGCCGGCCCGGCTGGATTTCGGACCGGTGGCCTACGTATTGCCGAGTCATTTCGGGTTTTGTCTCGGCGTGCAGAACGCCATCGAGCGTGCCTACGAATGCCTGGCGGAGAACCCGGGTCGCCGGGTGTTCATGTTGAGCGAGCTCATTCACAACCCGTTTGTGAACGAGGACCTGCTCCGACGCGGATTGAAGTACCTGCAATCCGATCGCGGTGAACCGCAGGTGAACCCGGAAACCGGCTCCCGGTACTGGGACGAGATCGGCCCGAACGACGTGGTGATCATTCCGGCGTTTGGCGCCACCAACGAGGACAAGGTCCGCCTGATTGAAAAAGGGGTGACCATCAATCGTTACGATGCCACCTGCATGCTGGTGGAGAAGGTCTGGAAAGCGGCGCGACGATTCGCCGCCGACGGCTACACGGTGATCATCCACGGCAAGAGCGAGCACGAGGAAACCAAAGCGACCTTTTCCAACAGCGCGGCATCCGGACCGAGCCTGATCGTGCGCAACCTGGAAGAGGCGCGCATCCTTGGTGAGATTATCCTCTCAAACGACCCGGAGGGACGCCGGGAAAAGTTTCGTTACTTCGACGGCAAACACACCGCAGGGTTTTCGTCCGAGCGCGACCTCGACCGGATTGCGGTGGTCAATCAGACGACCCTGCTGCGAAACGAAACGCTGGCCATCATCGACCATCTGGAATCCGTTTTTGCCCGGAAACACGGATCTGAAGGGGTGCGTCAGCACCTGCATTCGGGCAGCAAGGGGGACACGCTGTGTTACGCCACCCAGGTGAATCAGGATTCGCTTGAACGGGCTCTCACTGCCGGCCTCGATGCGGCCGTGGTGGTGGGCGGGCGCAACAGTTCGAACACCTTCCAGCTTTTCCGCATGTGTGAAGCTCGTTTGGGCTCCTCCGCCTTTTACGTGCAGTCGGAAGAGAACCTGCTTTCTATCGAGCGGGTGAATCACTACCGCATCCCCTCCAAACCGGGCGAAACCGGCTTCCTGGAGGAACGTCCCTTTCTGCCGGAAAAACGCCCCCTCCGCATCCTGGTCACCGGCGGAGCTTCCTGTCCCGACGGGCTTATTCAACAGGTCATCACCCGCATCAACAGCTTTTTCCCCGGGGATTCCCTCCGGCGAATCGAGCGGGTCGCCGAGGCGATCGAAAGCGAGGCTGGGGCGTAGTCCGGCCGCATCCGGTTTTCGCTAACGTTTTGATACCGCCTATGTCCGTTCGTTTCATCCATACCGCCGACTGGCAGATCGGCATGAAAGCCGCCGGACTTGGAAACGCGGCGGCAACGGTCCGTGAGGCACGGATCCATTCGATCGAACGCATCCTCAGGCTTGCGGATGACCAAGGCGTCGACTTCCTGCTGATTACCGGAGACCTTTTTGAGGACAACGCGGTCGATCGCCTTCTGATCAGGAAAGTCGGCGACCTGCTGGGTCGATTTTCCCGGCCGGTGTACATCATTCCCGGTAATCATGACCCCCTGGTTCCGGGAAGTGTCTGGGAACATCCGGTCTGGGCGGAGGCGTCCAACATCACGATCGCACGCTCAGCGGACCCCATCGAACTCGACCGATGCGTGCTCTATCCCTGTCCGTTGAAAGAAAAATACTCCACCCAGGACCCGACCGCCTGGATCGATGCGCACCAAACCGAAAAAATTGCGATCGGGCTGGCGCATGGAAACGTGGAAGGCCTGCCGGAGGCGGAACCCGATTACCCGATCCCGCGCGACGCCGCCCGGCGCCGGGGGTTGGATTTCCTGGCGGTCGGACATTGGCATTCCCATGTGCCGTATCCGGACCCCGACGGTTCGGTTCGCCTGGCTTATTCCGGCACCCATGAGACCTCGAAATTCGGGGAGCGCGACAGTGGGAACGTGCTGGTAGTGGAAATCCCGGGACGCGGAGCGACGCCGGTGATCGAATGCGTTCCCACCGGCGCGTTGCGCTGGGTGTCCTCAAGGCATGCGGTCAATGAGGAAGGGAGCTTGGAAGACGTGCTCCGGGAGGTGCGGACGATCGAGAATCCCGAAGCGGTCCTGCTGCGATTGTCGCTTTCCGGACTCCTTTTTACCTCCGATCGTCCCCGGCTTTCATCGCTCAGGGAAATTGTCGGAACCCGATTCCTTTTCGGTGCCGTCGAGGACGAGGGGTTGATTCCGGCCCCCGACGACGATGCCTGGATCGAAACCCTTCCCGGCGGCCCGCTTCGCGAAGCCGCGGTGCGGATGCGGGAGCAGGCGGTTTCCGGAAGCGACGAACAGGCGCGGACGGTGGCGGCGCGGGCATTAATCGAACTTTTCGACCTCAAGGAGCAGTCGGGAACATGATCGTAAAACGTATTGGTGTCACCAACTGGCGGGGTTTCCTCGATCCCATGGAAATGGGACCCTTTTCGGAGAGGTTGAATGTGATTCATGCGCCCAACGGAACCGGGAAATCATCACTCTTCGAGGCCATGCGCCGGGCGCTGTTTGACGTTCACCATGTCGGCGGCGCCGAAATCGAGGAGATTCGCCCTTGGGGGCGAAAGCTCTCGCCATCGGTATTTGTTGAGTTCTCAGAGGGTGGGAATACCTACCGGGTGGAAAAAACGTTTATGGACGGCGCGTCGGCGAAACTGTTCCAGGAGGAGGAAGGCCGGTTTCAACCGATCGCCGACGGGCGCAATGCCGACACCCGCTTGCGTGAAATCCTGTCCGCGGATCCCCCCGGCCGGGGACTGTGCCGTCAGGAGCATTGGGGGCTGGGACAAATCCTATGGGCGCCGCAGGGAGAGTTGGCTCTCAAGCAGATTTCCGGAGGGGTGGGGGAAAGTTTGCGATCCGCTTTGGGGATGGAAGTTTCCGGCGCCAGCGGCAGTCGTTTGGAGGAGCTGGTTGAAGCCCGTTTTCTGGAGTTCTTTACTCGCGGCGGAGCCCCGAAAAAGGGAAAGAACGCCGCGCCGGTCGTCGCTTGGCAACAAAAACAGGAAACCCTGGAGCAGGAATTGGTGGACCTCCGGGAGGAGCATCGAAGGTACGAAGAAGCCTCCCGCCAGGTCGACGATGCCCGCAACCGGCGCGAACAGGCTCGCCGCGAAGCCGACGCACTGCGCGAGTCGGTCGCCGGGTTGCGGAAGGCGGCGGAAGAGTATGTCCGGCTGAAGAACGAACAGGTGCGGAAAAAGGAAATCGCTGAGATCGCCCGGGAACGTTTCGAGTCGATAGGCAGAACCCTGGAGGAAATCAAGGCAACGAGGGAAACGATCGAGGGTCTCGAGAAATCCGTCGCTACCTTGTCCGGTGAGAACGAGCAGGCCAAAGCCGATGTCGCGGCGGCCAAAGCTTTGCTGGAAAAAACCCGAACGGCTCGTGAGGTTGCGCGGCGCCGGCGTGATCTGATTACCGAAAAGCAAAAAACGATCGATGCCGCCCGGGATTACCACGCCTGTCGCGACGAACTGACCAAGCTCGAGCAGCGTCTGGAGCGCCTGGAGGAGCACGAAACCGAATTGGGCCGAGTCAAAAAAGAGCGCGCCGAAATGATCTCGCCGGATCCGGCAAAAATCCGGGAACTGCGGCGGCGCCTGGGCGAAAGGGCCGCCGCCCGCGCCGCCCTGGCCGCTTCGCAGGTCCATCTTACGCTGACTCCCCGAAAGGATTGCGAAATCGAGAACCTCACGGATGCGGGCAAGCACACGATCAAAGGAGGTTCCCCGACCGTTTTTTCGGGCGACGAGGTCGTTGAAGTGCTGATACGTGAGTTTGGATCCGTCCGTGCTTCCGGCCCAGAGGGTGGCGCCGACGCCCACCGCGCGCACCTCGAAGCCGCCGAAACCAGGATTAAGACGCTCAGCCAGCCTTTCGGCAGCGATGATCCCGACTATCTGCAAAAGCGGCGCGAGGAAGCCGACGCCCTGGACCAGCGAATCGCCGCCCTGCGGAAGCAGATCGAAATGGTCTTGGACGGCGACGAACGCGATTCCATGGTCGGGAGGCGGAAAGAACTCAAAGCGACGATCGACGACTTCGAGGGACAACATCCCAATTGGCGATCCGCGCCGCCGGTTGTCGGTCTGTTGCAAACGGAATTTGAAACCTTCTCTCGTGACGTCAACGAGTCAGTGGCCAGTGCGGAGGACGCCTTCGAGAGGAGTCAAAGCGACCATGCCGCCGCGGAAAAGCGCCAGGTCGAATTGAATGGCATGCTGAAAGCCGGGCAGGGGAACCTGGAGACCGCCGGAAAACGGCTGAAGGTTTTGGTCGACGACGGGCTTTCGGATAACGATCGCGATAAGAAACGTTCGGAAGCGCTTATGGCCTGGCAGGCGGCGAAAGCAGGGGTGGAGGCTGCCGAATCCGAGCTCAATTCCATTCCCGGCGATCCGGCGCGGGAGTTGGAAAAACTCGAGAAGCAACGTCAAGTTATGGAGGAGGAGGTCGCTCACTCCCGGGACCAGGAGAAAAGCGCGGAGGGCCGCCTTCAGGCGCTGGCTGCCCGGGGGACCTATTCCCGATTGGCGGCCTGTGAAGAAAGCCTGGCGGAGGTCGCCGACCGCATTCGCCGGGAGTCCCTGAGAATGGAGGCGATCAGACTCCTTTACGAGACCGTTCGCGATGCCAAGGGAGCCCTCCTGGCGCGTGTTACCGCACCGGTGGAAGAGAGCGCTTCCCGCATGCTGGCCCGCGTCGCGGGACCGCGCCTGGGAAGACCGATTTTCACCCAGGACTTTGTGCCCGATGCGATCAACCCGGAAATATCGGCCGGGCCGGTGAACCTGCAGAACCTTTCCGGCGGCGAGCAGGAGCAACTCCACCTCATCGCCCGACTGGCCCTGGCCGACCTCCTGGCCAAGGATCAACGGCAGTTGGTGGTTTTGGATGACGTCCTGAACGCGACCGATTCCGGCCGGCTCAGGCGCGTCCTTTCCTTATTGGAGGAGATTTCCGAACGCCTCCAGATCATAATCCTCACCTGCCACCCGGAACGCTACCGCGCCCTGGAAGGGGCGGAATTCTTCGCCCTGACCCGTTGACCCGCCAACAAATGCCAGGATTGCCCCCGTCACCTGGCAAGCCCGCACCCGGGAGATCCCGGCAGGAATTGACTTGCCGCCCAACCCAATGCCACCCAATATCTTCCCGCGGTGGGTCGGTCCCCCGGCCATGCCCTCAATTACCGACCCACGTGTCGTAAGTTACTGATTAAAAAAAGAAGTGACGGGGCGAAGCTCGCTCAAGTTCGCCCAAAACCACTCCCTGGGAGCGCGGGCATCCCTGCCCGCCAAAACCCTTCCCCGGCCCAATCCTATATGCTTCCACTTTCGTTCAGCGTAGAGACGGCATCGGCTGCGGTTAGGCGTTTCCTCGTGGTGTTTGGCATTATGCCGAAGTGCATAGGTTGTTCCCCAATTGGAGACAGGAGTATGAACAGCAACGGCACCGGTAGAAATTTTGCATCTGTTTTTTGACAGGATTCACAGGATCAACAGGATCTTTTTTTCAAAAATTTTGAGGGGGCGAGGTCGTGAAGCATGAATCGAGTTCCACTATCGGCTTGGTTCGACGCAACATTTCGAAAAAAAGAGGAATCAGAAACCGCGAACCAGGCGCCACGGATAATCCCGCTAGCGCACGGCGGATTTGAATTGAATATTGTGTTGGAATATCTGAAGGTCAACGAGATGAAATGACGCCCCTAACGTGACTCAACTCACTATTCTACAAACTATTATGAAACGATTATCTCTACTTCTCGTTCTCGGCGTCTTAGGCAGCTTACATGCAGCTACCGACTCGTTCAGTTCTGAGCGATCCCTATGGAGGAGTGCCATTCCCGAGGCGAAACCTTACACTTTGGAAGTTGCTTACGGAGAAATTTCCGTGAAGGACGGCTCCCCCGGCTTTTCGGATCATCCCAGCAAGGAATTTCTGGAGGTGGCCCGCAGGTTGCGTGTTGGAGTGACCCCTGATGACCGCGGGACCATATCAGCTGACGATTGGCCCGAATTTTCTTACTGGATAGAGGACGATCTTTTTCTGAATCTCTATCTCCGAACCGAACTCGGGGGTAATCGGGAGATCAACACTCGAATTCACTTGGACAAGAATGAATGGGTAGTCCTTGGAGGATTGAGAAGAGAGGACCAAAATTCTGAAATCCTCGAATATCTGGTGGCCGTCCGCCTTACCTTAACCGATCTGAATCGTGAATAGTGACCAAACCCGAAATGATCTCACAAAGTCGCGAAGGCACGGAGGTTTTCTTTGTGTGCTCTGTGCCTTTGTGAGACAGAAAGGATATACTGCTTATTTTGGGTTCAAATGCGTCGGCAGCTCCGTAGGCGTCTTAATGGCCGGGGTTCTTAGCCGAATGCAATCTTTTGATTGATTTGAATTTCTGTTATGGTCGATTCTGAGCGGTCACCTGGTAGGGTATGGATGATGTTTTGGACTGTTAACGCGCTGGCTGCGGTGACAATCCTTCTTTTCGGGTGCGCATCACCACGGGTATTAAATGAATCGGGACCTCGCTACCCAGCCTTAACCCGACCACTTGATACTTTTTGTCGCGAACCGATCCCGGGAATATTCTTGCTCCCTGCGGGTATGCATTGGGATGTTGTTATCGCAGACGAGGATGGAATTAGGCTCGGTTGGATAACTAGGACAGGCACGGAGGTGGTTGCTGGTCCATGGTTCAAAGAAGCGCTTCCTAGGCTTGATGAAATCAAGACGCTTCCTCTTGGTGAAACCAAATCTCACGTTGTGGAACAGTTGGGTGAACCATCGCGGACATGGTATGATTTGTACCCTGTCATAGACTCGGTTGTTCCCATAACCCGAATCTTCGGCCGGGATACCAAACACTGCGATTATCGGTTATTCACCACAACTTCGGATTCAGATATCGTGGAGATGAACATTTTTTTGTCCTTTGGAAAGAATCCTAGCGGCAGTTGGCTCTTGGAAAGGGTGAGTTGGCGGATGGAGGGAGTCCGTGAGTGGAAGGGCGGGCTAAGCGATAGTGAAACAAATGGATGTAATAAAAGTTGCGTTTGAATACCAGGGAGGAGTCTTGATCCTCATTCTGGCCGTACAACTCGTTTGGTTGTGGTCAGTGGTTTCTGTCGCCAGGACAAAAACAGAGGATCCGTATGACAGAATTGTCTGGCTTCTCGTCGTCCTGACCCTAAACATCGTAGGAACGATACTTTACCTGTTCTTCGGTGCCGACGATAGGGAAGGTGAGGGAAATGCCAGTTCTGAAGAAGAATTGAAGCGACGAATGAATGCTCCCGGCGAACCCTAATCCCTTAGACCATCGACTAGCCGGAATAGCGTTCGGTTGTAAAAGAACCTCCAGATTGGAAGGACGCCAAACCGCCTGTGGCGGGCTCCTTCCCGGTCAGTGGAACCCAGCCGGGAAAGCGCTCGCAAGCGAGCACGCCACAGGTTTTCCTGTTAATATGAATGTCTTGACATGCGACCCCTCATCATTGCGCGGACAAGAGTGTCAGCTGGGTGGCTTCACAATAATCCGAGGTTTCTTTCTCTCGCACGGAGGCACAGAGCACACAAAGAAAGTCTCCGTGCCTTTGCGCCTTTGTGAGATTAAATACCATGGGTCATTGACATTTCGGAATCCTACGTAGTGTGTTCGCTTGCGAACGTCGTCTCTAACACAGGCCCGCGCAATCACGCCTGGGAATGAGACTCAGGGAGAACACAAAAATAACGAGTAGCAGAACCGGACGAGGCATCCAATGCCAGGATCCTCGCGCTGCGAGACCTCGTCACTTTTTCTGAAAGAATGAATAAGGAAAAAATCATCTCCGCGCTGTCAGCAATTGCGATTACCACAATCATTGCATTTGGTGCGGCTAAGCTTTCAACCGATATTTATGCGCTATACGGATCGGGAATATTTATATTCTCTCCGTTCGTTTGCGGTTTTATCGCGGTATGGATTTATAATCGGAAAGGACACAAGGAGCTTGGTGAATCGATGTTCGTTTCCTTCCTTACTGGGTGCGTTTCACTCCTTGCCTTTTTGGCATTTGGTTTCGAGGGCTTAATATGTTTGGTGATGGCATTCCCGGTGGTCGTTCCGTTTTTCATGCTTGGTGGTTTGGGAGGATTCTATGTATCGAGAGCGGTCGGAAAGCGAATCCATAACGATTTGATTGCTTTGATCTTCGCCGCGTTAATACCGCTATTTATGGGGTTCGAATCACTTGAAAGAAATGAGCCTAGAATAAGGACCTCGGTAACGTCGGTTAAAATTGATGCGCCGATTGAAAGAGTCTGGAACGAAGTCATCGCGTTTTCGGAAATTGAGGAGCCGAAAGAACTGTTATTCCGTCTGGGCATAGCGTACCCGATTAGCGCCAGAATCGAAGGAGAAGGGGTCGGGGCAATTCGATACTGCAATTTTTCCACTGGATCATTCGTGGAGCCGATCACTCATTGGGAACCGAATAGGAAATTGGCCTTTGATGTATTGGAGCAACCTCACCCGATGAAGGAGATTTCTCCATTCAAAGGGCTCCATCCACCGCACCTTGATTGGGCTGTTCGTTCGATTAAAGGTCAGTTTGTACTTATGCATGACGAAGAAGGGCATGTTGTGCTTGAAGGAACCACATGGTTTTTTGCCAAGATGGAACCGGAACCTTATTGGTCATGGCTCACGGACAAGATGATACACATGATCCATTCGCGAGTATTAAACCACATTAAGATATCGGCGGAATCCGAAAATGAAGAAGACAGTTTGGAAGGCCGGATCGAGAGTACGCAATCGCGGATGAACGCGGACTCACGCGGATAGAATGGCGGCAAAGGATCTTCCGCCGTGGCAATGGATCGCGAGGAGGCGATTTTGAAGCGGCTCGGGAATGACACTTTCTTTCAACGAACATTTCACCACCTGTCTGACGCAAACCGAATTTCACTTTAGAACCCAACCCGGCGGAGCCGGTACCAAGAGCCGGTTTTGAATTTGGACGTTCCCGGTGTTTTCCGAGTGTCCTGTACGCGCCGGTTTGGGAAGATTTTGCTGCGCAAAAAGGGATGGGGGTCTTGATCGGTCGGGTAAAATATCCGGATGCAAGGCGGACTTACCTCACCAATCTCGGAAAGCGCCTCTTGATAGCCGGGCAAAAACTAATTGAAAACCTGCTTCTGCCAAAGCTTATGCCACAAGAAGTGTGAAAATTGCTGCGCGAAACGCGCAGAATTTCAGTAATAAGGGACTAATGAATATAGAAACAATCGTCCTAATTGTCTTTGGAGTGGTCTTAATTACCACCTTCTTTGTGTTTCTAAACTATTTCGAAGTCTGGCTGCGGTGCCGGCTTTCAGGGGCTCCCGTGTCGATGGAAGAACTGCTTGCGATTCGATTGCGAGGTTCCCCATTTAAGAAGTTGGCGGAAATATTTATCAGAACCCGTAAGCACGGAATTGAGATAAGCCTGTTGGAATTGGAGGATGAATACGTCAAGGATCCTCAAAACTTCGACACTTTTGTTCGTATTCTGATTGAGGAGCACAAGAAAAGAACGGGGGAATGAACCGATGTCCAGGAGTCATACATTCGATATGAAGTTTGCCAGGGTTTATCCGCTATATGTCCAGAAAGCGGAACGCAAGAACCGGACTAAAGAGGAAGTCGATAAGATCATTTGCTGGTTGACCGGCTATGATCAAGCCGGGTTACAGCAACAGATCGACCAGGAAAACGATTTCAAGGCGTTTTTTGCCCAGGCTCCGGCTATCAATCCGAAATGTTCGCTCATCAAAGGCGTAGTGTGCGGCGTTCGTGTGGAAGAGATCGATGACCCATTGATGCGGAAAATTCGATACCTGGACAAATTGATTGATGAATTGGCGAAAGGAAAAGCGTTGGAAAAGATTCTTCGGCAATGACCTTGATCTCGGTCGTGAGCCCGTACGCGCTGCGGCGCATCGCGCTTCCTTCCGGTCCGGAGCGATTCCGACCGAATTCACACGTGGTTTCTTGAAAGCGAGGTCGAATGTGTCGTCGCCTGTGAGACCATTCGGCAACGGGTGAAGAAATTCACTGCAGCGGGGTATTACGTAACTTGTTCTCTATAAATGGCACACCCGATAGGAGTCGAACCTATAACCTCCTGATCCGTAGTCAGGTGCTCTATCCAATTGAGCTACGGGTGCCTGAAAAGATTAGTATAGTGCGGGCGTCGAACCGGATTTCAAGTAAATGTTTGAAAATAATCGTAATTCTTTGAACCCAAGCGGCTTCAGGGACGATGTGTGCGCTGGCGACCTTTGATGGGGAGGCCTTGCGGCTGTGACGGGTGATCGAAACTCGACTCCGATTTGGGATCCCGGACTCAGGTTTTTTTGTCGCGCTATTAGCGATTTTTTCGCGTTTAAGTAATTTTTATGTTGATTTGAGTAGGGATTTTCTCGTTTGTTAATGCGAACCAATTGTAATAAGAATCGAACAACATGAAAAAAATAAGTTACTTAAAAGCGGTTGCCTTGACCTGTGTTCTCGGTTTGGCGCCGGCCGGTGTCTCGGCGCAAAATATTGTCCATCATGCGGGAGAAGGCGATTGGACCTTCTTTTACGACAGCACAGCGGATTCCTTTGACGTGGTGTTCCGGAGCAAAGCCACAACGGTGGCCGATGGATTGACCGACCCCTATGCCGGGCCTCCGGGAGGTGTCGGCGGAGCGGGAAGCGGCCAACAGGACTGGAATTTTAACAGCCTGTCGGCAAGTCTGACTCAGGCGCCTGCGGTGAACCTGAACGGAGTCGACTACCTGGTGTCACCGGCGAGTGGTTCGGTCTATGAGGATTCACTCAATGAGCCGGACCTGGGTGTGAGGTTCCGTTTTCGGGAAGATGACGGGGGTACCGCGGTCGACCAGTTCAGTTCCTTCACCATGACCCTGGACTGGGTGAATTCGACTGCTCCTTTGGGGGCTGAATTCGCGCTTTTTGCCTTCGACGAGTTGGGGGAGCCGGTTGTCCGGTACGAAACGGCCGCTTTGAACCTTGTCGAGGATTGGTCGGTTTGGGGGCATGACCATTGGCATTGGGGATTCAGCGAGCCGGGTGATTATTCGCTGGTGTTCAACTTCCAGGGTGAGTTGGCCGGCGGAGGATTGTCCAGCATCGGAACGACGACCGTTGATTTCACGGTGGTTCCTGAGCCCGGCACGGTGGCCTTGATTCTTGGGTTGGGGGTGTTTGGCGTGGTGTCGTTCCTAAGGAGGCGCTCGCCAGGCAAGCGGAAGGCTGAAGCGGCGGAGTAGGAAGGTTTTGGGGGAAACAAAAAAAAGACCGGCGCGGCAGGACCGCGCCGGTCTTTTTATTTTAACGTGCTATGAATTTCTCGTAGTCGTCAACGGTTCCGTTGTTGAGGCAGCATTCGATGATCTCTTTGCCGACCGGATTGAGGTCCTTTTCGTCGATGAAGTCCGCCAGACACTTGCCGAAGAATTCGGTCAGTTGGGCGGCGCCGACATCGTAGGCTTCCTTGCCGACCTCCGGTTGGGTGTCCACCTGGAGGAACCAGCGTGGAATCATGTGACCTTCCACTTGAAGCTGGTACAGTGCGTAGCCGAGTAGCGGACACCGAGCCGGCTTGATTTGATCCTCTTTGAACGCCCGGCCACCCCGGCGGGTCAGGTATTCGCGGGCGATCCACTGCGGCATGAAGCTGGTTTCCCAGGCGCCGACATGCTGATTCGGAGTCAGGATGTATTGCGTCCGGGTGTGCTTCAGGAATTGATCGAGCAACAGGTTGGCCTGATCGACCCGGCGACCGGTGGCGAACGGCCAGTAGGACCCCACCCCTTCACTGCTCATGCCTTCGGTATCCACGATACTGGGATTGGCGTGGCCGCGAGGGGCCACCAGGCGCCAAAGCCAAGCGAGCGCCGGAGGCAGAATATGGAAGAGGCCTACGATTCCGTAGGTGGGCTTTTCCTGGGTGCAGGGCGGGGTGCGGATTCCGATGCTGCGGATGTCGATCTTCACGCTATCTTCGATAATCCCCGGAACGATTTCCCGGGGAATGATTACCCGCGGGTTGGGGCAGGGGGATCCGGGGGAATCCTCGATGTGCTCCCAGATCAGTGCGCGTCCATTGGGAACCGCATCGATGTTAAGGAAGAGCAGGGGCTTGGATGGATGGGCCGTGAGCTTTTCCAGGTTGAGGTCTTTACCATAATCGTCGATGTGGTTGACGCGCACAAACCAGGCGTCTTCAGCGTCGGTGAGCCACATCTTGCCGTTCTCCTCCTGGATGGAGGGATGGCAGAGCGCCATGTCGTCGGTGACGGGGTACAGTGCGCAAGAGCGGGGAAGTTCGACGTGACGGACCTCGCCCGTGACCACGTTTTTACCCAGGAGGAATCGCCCGTCCGGCTCGCGATGGGCTTGTTCGAGCATCTCACTCTTACCGCCGCCGCTGGCGCCTTCGTGCATGATGGTGACTTCGTTGTCGTACGGAGTCACCGCCCGGACGGTGGAGCAGTGGGCGGTCACCCAGCCTTCTTTTTCCCCCAAGCCGAGGAGGACTCCGTAAATGCCCTTCTTGGCGCTCGGTCCCGGATACAGGTTGTAGGAGAACAATTCGTGCAGACCATCGAGCCGGTTGTGCACCACGATCTGGCGGCCGTCAAAGTGGGTGTGGCGGAAGGGCGGCGCCACGTAAATAATCGATTTCGGTTTGAAATCCTTCGGCAGGTCCTTCAAGGCAACGATTCCCTGGAGCAGCGCGAGGCCGAGGGCGAAAAAACCGGCGTTCGCGGGGGCGATCACCATGGAATCCATCCCCATTTCCCGGCGGCCGGAAACAAAACCGAAAACCGCGACATCCTGCTTCTCCAGCCACTGGAAGGTTTCCTCACGGACCTCCTCGAAGTCCTTGCCGAACCGGTCCTGGTAGGTTGCCTTGTTGGTCGGCTGTTTATCCCCGATCACCATGCAGTCCGGATCGCGCCGGCGCATGTAGGGTTCCACGTAATTCGCGGCGACACCGTTGCGGACGCGGGCGGCCGTGGCCTCAAGCACCCGTCCCTTTCCCGGGATGTCGTAGGCGATCTCGGTAAAGGACGAATCTTCACCACCGCAGGCGGCGTTGATCAATTGGTCGACGGATTCAAAGACCGTAACCGAAGGCGCGTTCTGCAGAACCCTGCAGGCCTCTTCGGGCGGATTGAACTGTTTCCAGGAATCTGTTTTAGCCATGCCGCCGAAGATAGAGAAGGTGAATTCTCCTTGGCAAATCGGAAAATCGCACCGGCGATGAATTTATAGGGGATTAGGACTATCCGATTTCAAAAAAAAGTGGGCGGGCCGCCTACCCCTAAACGGCCCGCCCTTTGCTTTCTTAGTTACCCCAAACCTCCGCTGTGCGGAGGAAATCTTCTGACAAGCAGCACTTGAACTAATAAAACACTAAAGTCGTTTTTCCTGAGGTTTCAACATGAAAACAGCAATGCGAGGATATTTTAATCTTTTTTTACAGAACGGAGGGGGCGATGCGTGATCCGAACGAACGACCCGGCGGGTTTCATTCGGCTGTTTCCGCTTGAAATAGCGATGCTTGACGGCGATGGTGTGCAGGCGGGTGCTCTTGGATTCCTGGATCGGCGCGGCGCATAGACAGAATTCACTTCACATTATCATGGTCAGTTTTCCTTCCCCTTGGACAGGTCCCGCGGTTTCGAGCTGGTTTCGGCGTGTGGTTCCGGTCGGCCTTTCCGTTTTTCTCCTTTTGGCGGCCGTGGTTCGCGGGCAGGAGGTTCGCATCAACGAGGTCATGGCCTCGAACGGCGACACCGTCGCCGACGAGGACGGCGATTACGAGGACTGGATTGAGCTGCACAATGCCGGCCACCTGCCATTGGATCTCGAAGGTTGGGGCCTGTCCGACGATTACGACGATCCGTTCCGCTGGACCTTTCCCGCCGTCGTTCTCGGTCCCGGAGAGTTCCTTCTCGTCTGGGCATCGGGGAAGGACCGCACGAATTCCGGCGCTCCTCTCCACACGAACTACAGTATCAGCGCCTCCGGGGAAGAGGTTCTACTGACACGTCCCGACGGGGAACGGGTGGACGAATTGCCTCCGACGCGGATTCCCGGTGACATATCCATCGGCCGGCTACCGGGTGAGGGTACAGCATGGTTTTTCTTCGACGAACCCACTCCGGGCGCGGCCAATACGACGCCGGGCTACACTGAGATTCTCGACCCGCCGGGTTTTTCGCACGAAGGAGGGTTTTATTCCTCCTCGTTCCAGCTTTCGTTGGACGCACCGCCGGGGACGACGATTCTCTACACGCTCGACGGGACGGAACCGGAACTGGAAAGCGTCGGCGGAACCACCTACCAGTACAAAAATTCTTATCCGTCGGGATCGCTGCTGGAGCGAACTCTGGAAACCCACATTTACGAGAGCCCGATTTCCGTTCAGAACCGCAGCGGTTACTCCAATCCGATTTCCGGTATCAACACCCGTTTCACCAGCAGCCCTCACAGTCCGCCCGGCTCGGTTTTTTCGGGAACGCCGGTGCGTGCGCGCGCGGTCCGGGAAGGCGCGCTTTCGAGCCGTGCGGTGACCCATACCTATTTCGTGCATCCCAACGCAGCATCGCTTTACGACGATATTCTGGTACTCTCGATCGTAACGGACGAGCGCAACCTCTTCGACTATTATACGGGAATCTTCGTGGAGGGCGTCTGGGGGGACGCGTGGCCGGGGAGTTCCGGCGATGGTTGGAAGACGGCGAATTATCAGGGCAGAGGCATCGATTGGGAACGGCCCGGCCATTTGGAGGTATTCGAACCGCAGGAGGGGCGGGCGCTGGCCCAGGGGATCGGCATTCGCACGCACGGCGGTTGGTCGCGTATGTTTTCTCCCCGGAAATCCATACGCCTTTACGCCCGGGGGTTATACGACGAGGCCAACACGTTCGAGCATCCATTCTTTCCGGGTTTGACCCGGCGCGGAGAGGGAGGCGGGCCGTTGGAGAGCTTTCGCAGGTTGATGGTTCGGAACAGTGGAAACGATTGGAACGGGACGTTGATTCAGGATGCCGTGCAGCACTATCTCGTCCGGGATCTGCCCTTGGACAACATGGGGTATACGCGGTCGGTCGTGCATTTTATCAACGGGGAGTTCTGGGGAATCATGCAACTCCGCGAGCGCATGGATCAGCATTATATCGCCAGCCATTACGGAATGGACCCGGAAGAGATCGTCATGATCGACGTTCGACCGGTGGTGGATCCGGGGTACCTGGCGATGACCGACGGACCTTTTTACGCCGGTTTGCCCATGCCGAATATCATGATCAAGCGGGGAACGATGGATGATCGCGACGCCTATCTCGCCCTGCACAACTTCGCCGTGCAGGCGGATTTGTCGGATCCTGCGAACTTCGCCGTCATGGAGGCCCACGTGGACCTCGAAAACCTTGCCACCTACTACGCCATCAACGTCTATGCCGGAAATCACGATTGGCCCCAAAACAATGTGGATATCTGGCGAAAGCGCACCGATCAATTCGAACCCGACGCTCCCTTCGGTCACGATGGCCGCTGGCGATGGATGCTTTTCGATCTCGACTTTGGATTCGAGGGTTCGGTCAGCCGGAATTCCCTGTCACGGGTGGTCAACAACTCCAATGTATCCCCTTTCGGAACCCCGCCGTCCTGGTCGACGGACCTGTTCAGGAACATGCTCGCCAACGAGGGATTTCGGAATCTCTTCATCAATCGGCTGGCGGATTTGGCGACGATTTTCGCACCGGAACGGGTGGAGCGGGCGGTGGACGAATTCAACGCGCGCATCAGCGGCTACCGCGGCGAACACTGGGCCCGCTGGGGCAGCGGAACAAACCAGGGGCAGTTCATCAAGGATTTCGGGCGGGAACGAGGCGCTCATGTTCGCAATCATGTGCTGGGCGTTTTCGGATTGCCGGGGACCGCGAATTTGACCGTCGAAAACGCGCTCCCCGAGGGGGGGAGAATCCGGGTAAACAGCCTGGAGATCGGGCCCGACACCCCGCGCGTCGAACCGCTTCCGGTTGCCACGGTAGTCGCGGTCGAAAGGGAAAGCGATTGGCGTTTTCTGGACGACGGTTCCGACCCCGGCATCTCCTGGAGCGAACCGCAATTTGACGATCTCGCCTGGCCCGTCGGTTCCGCGCCTTTCGGGTATGGAGAATCCGTGGAATTCGCGACGGAGATCGGCACCGGCTTTGGTCCTGACGAAAAACCGATTACCACCTATTTTCGCCGGACATTCGATTGGGAATCCAGCGAACCGCCCGATTCGCTGGATTTGCTCACGACTTTCGACGGTGGTGCGGTCTTCTACCTCAACGGAAATGAAATCAAACGCCAGCGCATGCCCGAGGGATCGATCGACTCGAGTACACCGGCCGAGGGACCTTTGGCGGCGGCGGCTCTCGATGGGTTGACCGCCTGGTACGACGCCGGCGCGGAGATGGAGACGAGATTGAGAAGAGCTGAACGCTTTGTGACGTCATGGAGTGATCTTTCGGGCAATGGCCGTCATGCCGCCCAGAATTCGCAAAGTGCCCAGCCGTTGTTAATCGAGGACGGCTTTAACGGCAAACCGGTGGTTCGTTTCGACGGTGACCTCCAATTTCTGCAGGCGCCGATTCCCGACACGCGCGCGGGCATGACCCTTTTCGCGGTGGCTCGAGTGTATGCCGAGGGGGATTCCTTCGGAAGCTACTTCGGACTGAGCGGGGCAGGGGCCGCCAATGTGCGATATCACGTTGGCAGCGGCGGCGGGAGCGGATTGGGAATCGCGCACCCCGGTCAGAACCTTGCGGAAAGCGCCCAGGCTTCCGAGCGCTTCGAAGTGATCCGCATTGAAGCGCACGACGATTACACCCATACCGTCACTCGGCTCTCCTCCGGCCAATCGGTCTCGGCCCGGCTCACGCAAACCGGCGGAGTCGTCGACACGCTCCTCCTTGGCGCGGCGGGCGGCGTTGACGATACGCCGACCGGGCGCCTTTCCATGGAACTTGCGGAACTCCTCCTCTTCGATCGGGAGGTCACCGGAGAGGCTTCGTTTCAGGTCGTTGAATATTTGTCGGCGAAATACGAGATTCCGGTGGCCCCGATTTTTTCCGTCGGACTCGAGGATATGAGTCTCTGGCTGACCGCGGACGGACCGATGAGTACCCGCTCGCCATTTTTCTCGAGCAACATATTCGTCACTTCGTGGCACGACCGTTCCGGAAACGGCCGCAATGCCGTGCAATCGCAGAACAGCCGGCAACCGCTCCTGGTTCAGGACGCGATCAACGGCCTGCCGGCGTTACGTTTTGACGGAAACGATGATTTTCTGCAGGCCCCGATCGAGGATCATCGCGACGCGATGACGTTTTATATGGTCGCGCGTTTGCACGGCAGTACCGGTGCTTTCTCAAGCTACGCCGGTTTTAACGGAGCGGGAACCGGAAATGTCGTCTACCATACCGGTACCTTGGATGGTCGCGGGCAGGGACTCGGAATCGGAATCGGGCAGCCGGACGTCAATCTGGTTCAGGACATCAGGGTTTCAACGGAATACGATCTCTTTCGTATCGAGGCGGGGCCGGGGGCATTGCACCGGATCACCCGGGTGAACGGTGGATCGTCCGTGGCAGCTGTTCTTCTCGATTCGAGCGGGTTGATCGACAATCTGACGATCGCCGCTTCGCGTGGCGCCGACGAATCCATCGGAGATTTCGCGGCCCTGGAATTGGCGGAGGTGCTTATTTTCGAACGGCAACTGGAAGGAAGGGAACGCCATGAAGTCGAAAGGTATCTGAGTCTCAAATACGGTTTCGAACCTCCGGTTTGGTACCAATATTCGATCGATCCGGAACAACTCAAACCCGGCGAGAACGTGCTTGCGGCCGAGATCCATCAAAAGTCCTCATCGTGGGATGATTTCGGTTTTGACGCGGAATTGAGGGCAACTCACAGTGAAAGTTCGGTGCGTTGGAGAGGAATCTATTTCCTTGGCGTACCCGTTGAGATCGAGGCCATCGCGGAACCGGGATACCGCTTTGTCGGCTGGGCCGGGATTGATTCCACGGAGCCTGTGCTCTCGCTCGATCTCACCTCGTCCGGCGTGATCATCACACCGGAATTCGAGTTCGATGAAGGGTCCCTTGAGGAAGCGGTGCCGCCGCCGCATCCGCTTGCGTCCGGCGCCTATCACTTTACCGGGTGGGATCCGGATTCCCCCGCGGGCACTTACCCGGAGCACATGGTCTTCGAGCAGACCCTGCAGGGGGATCCCGCCCTCGGCGTCGAAATGGACGGATTTTGGGTGTTGCCTTACAACCTGGAAAGCCGGAGCCGGATCAATGGCCTTGGCGAAAGCGGATTTGCCTTCATTAATACCGCAAACGCTCAGGATCATCCGGACGCCGGTTATCTCGGGAGCGCGATCCTGGCCCTGGATACGCGCGGGGTGGACAACATCCAAGTCACCTGGACCGCGGGCACCGTTCTTCCGAACGATCGAATTTACGGTCTTCGGGCACAATTCCGCGTTGGTGATCAAGGACCGTTTGCCGACCTGCAGGACGAAGACGGCGGACCCGTCGAATACCTTCGAAACGCGTCCGCCGGACACAGTGAGATCATCGGTCCGCTCACGCTTCCTTCCCATCTTGAAGACCTACCCTACGTGCAGATCCGGTGGAAATACCACCACATTTCAGGGGATTCCGGCCCACGCGCCCAGTTGAGGATCGGAGACATCCTTGTGACCAGCGGAACGGCAGGGGAGGCGGTGTCGCTTGAGTTCACTCAGGTCTTCGACGCGCCCCGGCAAAGCGGCGGTCCATTTCCCACTGTTCTGGTGCGCGCGCTGGACGAAAACGGGCTTCCGGCCGCAAGTTTTTCGGGAGAAATCACCCTGGCGACGGCGGGTGCGGCTGAAATTGCGGGACAAACGACGGTTGCGGCGACGAACGGGGTCGCCGAGTTCGACGGCCTGACCCTCAGCGGGGCCGGCCTGATTTCCCTGGAGGCGACGGCGCAGGGATTGGCGCCGGCGACGTCGGAAACATTCCGACTGGTAGCCTTGACGGAGGTAATCATGCCCCTGTGGATACAGGGAGAGCAGGATGCCGCCGGCGACAATTTGAATCGGGTGCCGTTCGCCTTCCGTCTGGCGCTGGAGGGGTTGCGTGAGAACGCGGTGTATCGTTTCGGCAACCGGATCGTTGAAGCGGAGGATCCGCCCGAGCAGAACGGCGCCGGAAACACTGTCTGGGTGACCGGTCCCGACAGCGATTGGATTCGCAACACCGATTCCCCGCGCTTCAGGGCTTCCGATGCGGGCGGACGCCATCATACGTTTACTTCGGATGCGGGCGGACGGTATGAAGGCTGGTTCGTGACCGAACCCAGCGGAAACGCCCGATTTACTCCGGGAAATACCGTCTGGGTGCGGCTGTTGTTAAACGACGGCGATGACGGCGAAGAGACGTTTCACACGCTCACCGCCGAGGCGCCGGTAACCGTGATTGGCTGGGGCGACGCCGCCGGTGAAGCCACGGCCGTCATTGGCAGCGCTGCCTCCGCTCCCCGGAGTTTCGTGCTTCTGTTCGACGAGGAAACCGGTGGGGGACGTCCGCTTTCGGCGACTCCGGTGGAGAGCACCGGGGCGGAAGTGGATTCCCGCTATGCGCCTTTTTATCATGAATCCGTCGCACCGACGGAGGGGGGTTGGGGCACGCTGATCCCGAATGGCATGAGCACGGGTGTCCGGCGGATCGAGGAACGGTCGCTAACCGACGGCAGCTTGCTCGCGGTGCGCCGTTTCCCGGAGGGAATTCCCTCCACCGTGCAAGCGGACTTCGGTTTGGAGCCGTTGGTGTTAGAGGGCATTGGAGGTGACACCTATGCCGGTTGGCTGGAAGTGAGCTATCCGGATCCGATCGATCAGGCCGATCCCGCGTTAACCTCCATGAAAGCCGACCCGAAGAACCTCGGAATACCCAATCTTCTGCGCTACGCCCTAAGTATTCCCGCGGAAGGGCAGCCTCATGAATTTCTGCCGCGAGTGGAGGTTTTCGACGGACGGCTCTCCCTGGTTTTTCGCCGTTTTCCTGACAAAGACGACATCGCCTATCTGGTGCAGGCTTCCGACGACCTGACCGATTGGAGTGAGATTCTTTTCGATTCACGCCAGCACGAAGGGGAGCCCATTAACGGAAAGGAGATCCGGGTGCGGGATTCCATGGACCTGGGCGAGGCTGGATCTCGAAGATTTCTCCGATTGAAGGTTCTGCAACTGCCGTAGGCGGGGCGGATTGTTCTTCAGCCGGGGAAGGGTGGTGCCAGGAGGCGGATTTGAACCGCCGACCAAAGGCTTATGAGTCCTCTGCTCTACCGCTGAGCTATCCTGGCCGAAAAAAGGGAAGTTTGCCGATGCGTGGCAGTCTCGGCCAG
>PXBO01000060.1 GCA_003566885.1 Opitutia bacterium
ATTCGTAATCCTCCACCCAGGCGCCGTCGAATCGACAGGCGATAGCGCGCAAGGTCCGATCCCGGGAGCGGTATTCCGCCACCCAGGCGCCGTCCGTCCCCAAGGCGTCGCACAATCCCGAAACCAACGCCCGGAAAAACGGCAATCCCGTCTCCCCGGAAGTCCCCGCCACCAACGTGTCGAGCAACCTCTCCTCAGACCACCCCTCGATGGCTCCCGTTTTCATGGGCTATTATGCGAGTTAACCGGGCAAAGCAGCATGCCCTGATAACCCTCCATTTTCGACAAAAACGTCCGAAGCGCAATCGGCAAATTTGACATTGCCAGAAATTTCGCACATTTCGAACGGGTACCGGACCTGCACGTAATCCGCTATAAACCGGCCGGGAATCCAGGCGGTCGTTGACAGCAACCGGAGGGTCACCCGATTCAACCCAACCCGGGGGACCAGGTACCAAAACGGGATCCGTTGGAGGGCGTGGCTCCGCCCACGCCGCGGGGTCCGGTGTTCCAGACGTTTGGCGCGGTCGAATCGGAACCCGCTGCCGTTTCGGTCCGGCACGTTTTGCGGCAACGGTCCCGCCAATGCGGGATTGCACTCCGGGAAATCCTGCGCGAAACGCGCAGAATTTCAGTAACAAGGGACTAATACCGTCCAGTCCTGAAACGTCGTGGCGACGGGGTTTACCCCCGGAGTTCGCCCCGGAATCTCCCGGGGTAAACCCGGTCGCCACGGATTTGCTTTATCTTCAGATTTTTTTCATACGGCTTAGAGTCAATGCCGCTCTCGGTTAAGCCCTCGATCGATATCGGTATCGGTATCGAAAATCCGCCAACACAGCTGCTATCAATCACTTCGATTTGCTGCGCTATCTCCGCTTCCCTCCGTCGATAGCTATCCCGATCCCGATTTCGATATTGAATTGAAAGATCCTTAACCGAGCATACGGCTTAGGGTTCATTATTTCCCGTGGGCTACACTCGTTTCCGGAGTTCAACCACGAATCAACCGCGGTTTTTGAGTTCAATTGCCGTTTCGCCCGGAACGCTCCAAAGGCAGACGCACCGACAGGGGTCTATCTTCGCCGTCACGTCTGATAGTGACATGGCTGTAAACTTTCAGCCAACCGCCGTCGGTCGTCATTTGAAAGTCACCGCCGGCCGGGTCGGGCGGCAGGGCTTCCAGGAAATCCGGAACCAGGTCCGGCAACGCCTCCGGCCAGGCGCCCTGCTCCAGACGATACCGCTCCGCCGCCAGAAGGATGCGGCCCATCCCCATGAGGGCGTTGCTGTTGCGCTGGGTGCGAAACACTCGTTCGAAATAGGTGAAGGGGCCGAAAGCCGGACGTAGCAGGTAATAGTTCCAATCGAACTCGGTGTAGGGGTCACTGATCGCGATCTGCTCGTCGAGGTCCGCCGCCTGCAACAGGGACTCCATGACATCAAGGTACCGCAACCAGTCGCGGTAATGGAGGCCGCTCAAGACGTACGCACGCGTGAACAATCCCAACCACCCGTCCTCCTCCTCCCAGATCCCCCCGGACCGGTCCCTGAGCGTGGCGTTCATGATGGCCAATTCTCCCTCCAGCGTCCGTCGAAAAACCGGCGTTTCCGCTTCCTGAAAACTCGCATCGAAACGGAGGAGAAACGCTTCGGATAGCTCCGCCGCACTCAAGACACCTTCCAGCGCGTGGAGTCCGATCGACAGGCCCGCCACATGGGTCAGGTGTGATACGACCGTAGGCTCGTCCGCCAGGAACTTGGTCAGGTTGAGAATGGCTATAATGTCCTCCGCGGCCGCCGGCGGATCCCCCTCGTGAGCCAGCCGTCCCGCATTCAAAGCCAGCAACATCATTCCCTCCCGCATTGAAGCGATATGCGGCAGCGTCATGTCATGGCCGTCGGCGAAATCCATCGTAAACCGCGCCCCCTTTTTGTGTGACGCCATCCGCAATCCCTCCAGCACCTCGGCATGGTTATCGAGAATCGCGGAAACCTCCTGATAAGTTTCCTCCGTGAACAAAGGCTCGCCCGGAATCCGTTCCCGAACCGGCCAATACCTCAAATTCCGCAAGGTGTTACGCTCCGTCTCGATGCGCGGAAAAATCTCTTCCAATAGCGGTCCGGCATCCTTCCCGGGATGCGGCCCGGAAGCGTAGTATCTCTCGGCCAGCCCCTCCAGGGTCACCGGTACCCCGGACCGCTCAATGCTTTCCAGACGTTCCGCCACCACCCAACGCCCCGCCACCCCGCTCATCCAATAAACGACAAAGGCCACGAGAAACAACACAGCCAACGCCGAAACCAGGGGGTGACGCCACAAGCGCTTCATATCGCAACAACACTTCCGTTACCGAATGAAACAGACAAGCCCTAACTTCAGACCATCCTGGATCCGCAGGCCATTCGCGAGCTCAAGAACCACATCCGACGGCAAGCCCAACACGGCGGCGGGGTCATCATCAGTTCCCACCTGCTGCACCTGATCGAGGACCTCTGTTCCCTGTTCCCACCTCCTGGTCCTTCGCCGGGGAACGTGCCGTTATCAAGGGAGTCTCGCCCAATTCCGCGACGGCGCCCGGGAGGGAGGTTCCCTCGAAGACCACTTTCTCGCCGTCACGGCGGACTCGGAAACGGAAAACCACGACCAACCGTGAACCCCTTGGAACTCCTTTTTCGCCTGCAAACCAGGGCGATTCTGAGGAACTTGTGGCGTCAGTTGAAGCGCCCGGCCGGGGCGCTGATCGCGATCGCCGCCATCGCCCTGATCGGTTTTCTGGGCTTTGCATTCGTGGTCGATGGAATTTATCTGGACGCCGGACTGGTCGCGGTCTTTCTCCCGCCGAGCCTTCTCGCCTTGCTCCTGATCGTTTGCCACCGGAACGGCTTTCTCGGGTTGAACGCCTATGGACCCGGCGAAATCGATATTCTCTTCCCCGCTCCGGTGTCACGACGGCAACTCGTCATCTACGAACAAGCGTTTGATTTCTGTTTTTTCCTCGGCGCGTCGCCCTTTCTCGCACTTATGCTCCACGGCACACTCGGAGGAGTCGAGCGGGCCTTTCTCTTTTCCCTGATCGCGTTGCTCGTCGCGCAATCCCTCGTCTTCCTGCTCGTACAGCTCATCAACCTTTCAGCCCGCTACTCGGCCCGCACGCCCGGACTCCTCCGCTGCCTGCTTTTCATCGCCGCCCTTGTTTGGGTCATCGAGGCTGGATTCAGAATCCGGTCCCCGCCCTAGGGTTCTCGGCCCTGTTCTTTCCGGCTTTGATGATTGGGGGTGCCATCAACCTCGCCTACCAAACCACGCTGGAGGAACCCATTACACCTCAAAGCCTGAACGGAGCCATCCACATGCTCGTTTCCATCTTTTTCGCGCTGCTCGGTCTCGTTTGCGCCGTTGTCACCGCCGCCGCCACCGCCTGGACGGTCACCCTGTTTCACCCGTCGGCCCCATGGCTGGCGTTCGCCCTGGCCTGGCTGACGCTCGCCGGCATTGCCCTCGCCTTCCTTCCCGTCGCGGCACGGAGCTTTACGCTCCTGAATACAACGGATTGACCTCCTCGTCACTCTCTGGTACGCAAGCATCGCGTCTGCTCCAATTCTCTTATTTCACTGCCATGAGCGAATCACCAAAAAAGAAGATCCCCGCGAAAAATGCAGCCGAATCCCAACCTGCGGATTCCTGCTGGGAGAAAGTTTATCCCGCAACCTTCAAAAACAGGGAGGCGGAGGCGATCGCGGCCCGCAATGGAAAGACGACACCCGGTTCCTCCGGCGGGCGCAACACGAACCAACCGCGCGTCGGCCTGGCGCTTTCCGGTGGAGGAATTCGCAGCGCCACCTTTTGTCTCGGGGTTTTGCAGCAGATGGCCCGCACCTCGGTCAAGGTCGGCCGCTCCGGCAAGGTTTCCCTGCTGCGGCAGGTGGACTATCTCTCGACCGTATCCGGCGGCGGGTACATTGGCAGCTTTCTGGGCACACTGTTTGTTCGTTCCCACAGCCTCGCCCAGGTTGAGGCGCGGGGAAAGGAACCGGATGGCGAACCGGACACCACGCCGGCCGAACACGTCGAAGCCTGTCTGAGCGACACCCGCTCCGAACCGTTGAAGTGGCTGAGGGAGAACGGACGTTACCTCGCCCCCAACGGCACCGGCGACCTTTTGACCGCCGGAGCGGTCCACCTGCGCAACTGGATCTCAGTGGCCGTCGTGGTGGCGCTTACCCTATTGCCGTTGTTCCTGCTGCTGTTTCCGCTGGCTCACCTGGTTGGGCTTTCGAGCTACGTCAAAGAGAGTTTGCATACCTGCTTCGCCCGTCCCGAAGGCGCGTTCTGGTGGTGGAGTCCGGCCTGGGTGTTCGTGGGATTGGCGGGGATCGCAACCGTGGCCACGGGCGGCGCCTACTGGCTTGTATTCACCTCTTCGACACAAACTACCGCAAGAACAAGACCCCTCCGCATCCTGCGCCTGGTCGCGTTTATCGCTCCCTGGCCGGTGCTTTGGGTGGCCGGTATCCTCACCGAGGGGAGTTATACCCCCATCGCGGCGGGCCTCACGATTACCGCCGTTCTGGCGGTTGCTTTGTATCTCGGGGCGCGCTGGCGTTCCGGGGCACTAAAGATGTCCCCCACCCCGGACAACCTGCGCAAGATTCGAAACCGCCTGGCTCGCTGGTCGAAAGGCGCGCTGGCAGTTTTGCTCGCGACGGTCGTGTACGCCTTGGTCGATTCCCTCGGACAATCGGTTTACGTGAGTCTTCACGAACGCGGGTTCGGCAGGACAATATTCTTCATCGCCACCGGCCTGGCCGTATTGCTCCCGGCCGTTCGCGCCATCTGGTCGCGAGCGAGCGAAACCAAGGAAGGACAACGAAGGAAGCTCCCGATCAGTGTGGTTGCGACGCTGATCTCCGTAACCCTCTTTCTCTTGTTCCTGGTCAATGTGAACCTGTTGGCCCAAGGGCTGGCCTGGGGATGGGCGGCACCCACCGCGGGAGAGACCCTGCTTGAAACGTCGTGGTTGATCGCCGTATTGGCGCTGGGTATCAGCGTGCTGCTGGCCTGGGCCGGGTCGCACCTGGCATTCCTCAACGCCACCACCAGCAATACCCTTTACGGCGCCCGCCTGGCGCGCGCCTACCTCGGAGCGACCAACCCGGTTCGGCATCAGGCCGGCGCCTTCAATGTGACCGAACCCATGCCCGGCGACGACCTGGAACTCTCCGCCTACAAACCGCACGAGTGGGGCGGCCCGCTGCACCTTATCAATGTGACGTTCAACGAAACGATCTCTTCGAAATCGAACCTGGAAAATCGGGACCGCCAAGGCATGGCGTTCACCGTCGGACCGGCCGGTCTCAGCGCGGGACGACAGTACCACGCGACCTGGAAGGAGGACATCGGGAAGGTGATCGAACCGGTGGCGACCGAATCCCGAAGGACTTTCGAGATGTTTCCGGAGTCCGGAGCGGTCGAAGACCTGACCCTTGCCCGTTGGGCCTCCATCTCCGGCGCGGCGTTCGGTACCGGACTCGGCGGACGCACGAGTTTCGGCCTGAGCCTTCTCGCCGGATTGGCGAATATTCGCCTGGGTTACTGGTGGGACAGCGGGATCGAGCCCGAGGCGCATTTCGATGAGGGCGACACCCAGCGCGGCGTGATGCGTCGCAACCCGGACCGCTGGTTCGCCCGATTCTTTCCGACGCAATCGTACCTGTTCGACGAATGGTTCGCCAACTTCCACGGTCCGCGTCGCAGGCACTGGTATTTCTCCGACGGCGGGCATTTCGAAAACACCGCCGTTTACGAACTGCTTCGCCGCCGGGTGCGTCATATCGTCTGTTGCGATTGCGGCGCGGACCCTGATTACCGGTTCGCCGACCTGGCCAACCTGACACGCAAAGCCCGCATCGATTTCGGGGCGGAAATTCGGTTCGTCTCCCGCAACGAGTTGGTGGCCGCGTGCGACACCCAAAAGGTCGACCTTCCGCAAGAGGCCGGCAAGAGCATCGATTCGCCGGATACGTTTTGCAGGGCCGGGAGCGAAGAGAAACGTCCCAAACCACATGCGCTCCTGGCGGTGGTCCGTTATCCCGCCTCCACCTCGACCGAACCCACCCACAGCCTGATCCTGTTCCTCAAACCCGCTCTCTCCGGCGACGAACCCGTCGACCTCCGGGAATACCAGGCCCGGCACTCCGCCTTCCCCCAGGAGCCCACCTCCGATCAATTTTTCAACGAAGCCCAATGGGAAAGCTACCGCAAACTCGGCGAACACACCGCCCAAAACCTATTCGGCGAAAGCTCCTCCGGTCCGTTCTGGTTCACCAAACTCGATCCCGAAAAATTCTTATAGGGCAATCTTGTGAATAGGGACACCTGTGTTTCGGCGGGCGGGGAACACGAGCGCGTTTCCCATCAGTGCAACCCGTCACGGAAGGCGCTCGCAAGCGAGCACGCCACGGTTGGATCGGTATTCCTCCGATTTTGAGAGCTTTGATGGCGGAGATGAAAACCGTGCAGGGGCGCTCCGCCACTCCGGTTTCAACCAGGCACAAGTCCCATTTTCCGAACGTTCGAATCCCTTTTGTCGTTCTACCGCGGTTCCAGTCGCCACTGCTGGTGGCTGGCTCCTTGATAAATCCCGCTCCGCACCGGTGCTCCCTCGTCGGTGGAACCCTCGGTCACTTCGACAGTCCCTCCTGTATTTGAAGGAACGATACGGTATTCGCCGCCCATGGTGCGGATGAAAGTGAAATTCTGGTGCCGGTTGCCATCCTCTTCTGCAAGATGCAGACCTCTTTCCGTGTCGACCGTAAGCCATTGGCCGCTCTCTACATTTTGCAGCCGGAACCGGTTGCCGCCGGCGTCTTCAACTCTCCAATGTTGATGGTCGCCTCCGGTGTCGGACGCCTGCCGGACCGAGGCCTCGCTCCGCACCGCGGCTTCCGTCACCTCCATCACCCGGCCGCTATGGCGGGCGACCAACCGGTAGACGCCTTCGGCCACGGTTTCTCCGATTTCGAAGCCACAGGCATCACCGTGAGCCTCCCCGTTCACCCGAATACACACCTCGGTCGCGCCGTCCCAGATATCGACATCGTTGTTGCTGTTGACCACCACGCCATCGAACACCTGCACGTCGTTGGCTTCACGGTGAATGCTAACCCCCGATACGCGCGAGTCCGCGATATCGACGTAACCCACCCGGGCTCCGTTGACGTTGCCCATGTTGTAAAATCCGCGCGCGGATCCTCTCGAATGAATGTAGTCGATGCGGGCGCCACGGGTCACGTTGGCAAAGCGCACCGTCGCGTAGGTGCTTTCCGTCGCCACCCGTTCGCCGTAAACCGAGCGAATCCACACATCTCTCCCGTCGTTGATCTGGAGGCCGCTCCCCAGGGGAATATCGGAGGCGTTGACCCGATCGATGCGGATGTTGTCGACGCTGAACGTCTCCACCGCGTGGGTACGCGTGCCGCTGACCGTCACCGTGCCGATCCTCAGCCCGGAAACCCGGTCAGGAGAATCCCGGCCGGTAGACATCGACGCCACCCGGATTCCCAGCCCCACCGGACTCTCGCCGGTGTGTTCGATGGTAATGTTGTCCAGGGTAAGATCGTTGCACCCCCGAAACCACAAGCCGTAGCGCGGGTTCCCCGTAACCCGGAGGTTGAGCACGGTGATTCCGTCCGTTCGGTCCCTGGCCACCGCCACCACCAGATCCCCTCCGTTGCAGTGGACCGTATTGCCGTGAAAATCCAGCGTCTGATGTTCAAGCGGCCGAATGGCATAAACACCTTCACCGGGATTCGGCCCCGATTCTCCGGATTCCCGAATATTGATCGTCGCACCCGGAGCGGCATTCTCACAAGCGGTGTTGATTGCATCAAACATCCGGTCGCCCTCATAGAATTCCTCTCCGTTGACGGTCGCTCTCCAAACACCGTCCCGAAGAAAAACCTCTCCCGTCGAAGCCGCGGCCCGCAACCCGGGAAATCCCGCACCAACCGCGGTTATTATAAAAACGAGAAAAATTCCCGGTTGAAAAATCCGGCCTGAACCCATTGTCAAATTTCGCATAAGCATTCTCCCGTTTTTCTCTGCCGGCGCCAAAGCGGCATCATGCAATTGAATTCGCAGTCCCTTATCTCTAAACTCTTGCGCAAAACGCGCAAGAGATTCTGGAGGGCAACGCTCCGTCGTTGCCGCCGGAGGGCTTCCGTGTTCCCTATCGCCGGGGGCTCAGAAAGTGACTTCCATACTGATGCTGGCGAAACGCGGGTGGCCGGGACGGGGGCCGTGGGGAAGGCGCGAAGCGATGTAGTCCCGGTCGAGCAGGTTCTGGACGCCGCCGATGATTTTGGCGTTGTCGGTCAGGCTGTAATGTACCGAAACGTCGAGCAGGAAGTAACTGTCGTTTTTCCCGAAACGGGCGTCGGGCAGGCCGGTGTTGGGATTGACCTGTTGGCTGCTGTTGTTGGCGGACGCGTAGGTGGACGGCACGTAGAAGCCGTCGAGGTACGTTCCCCAGCGACCGATTTCCAGTCCGGTCCCGGCCGAGATCTGGTACTCGGGAACGTAGGGAAGCCGGTTGCCTTTCTCGCCGCCGGCAAACACCGACTCGACCGCGCCGCCACTGTCGCCGTCCGCGTTGACATCGCTGCGGATGGTGGCGTCGGTCAGCGTGATTGCCAAACGGTTGGGATTGCGGAAACCCCAATTGTAGGCGATGCCCGGATCGAAAGCCACCGCCAGCTCCAGGCCGGCGGTGCGCACGTCACCGGCGTTTTCGGTTTCACCAGTGCCGGCGCCGCCGATGTTGTCCGGGACGATCAGGTTATCGAAATCGGTCCAGAATAAGGTCGCTTCGGTCTGGAAACCCTGACGGTTGTTATACCGCGTTCCCAGTTCGTACCCCAGTGAGCGCTCTTCGCGCAGGCCGCCGTTGATCCGGTCTCCCGGCGATGGCGTGGAAAACCCGCGATGCACACCGGCAAAGTAGGTCAGGTTGTCGGTCTGAGCAAAGGTCAACCCGATCCCGGGAGCAAAGACATCGAGGTGTCCGCGGGAGCGGACCGTCTCGGCGCCGCGACGGTCGGTGATGCGGTAACGGAGGTGTTCGTAACGGATGCCCGGGGTCACCGACCAGGGACCGAACTCGGCCCGGTCCTGCAGGTAAACGGCAAAGGCGGTGGTCTCGCTGCGGCGATCGTCCTGGGACCCCGGCTCGCCGCGGAAGCGTCCGTCGATCGTGCCGTTGGCAAGTTGGTTGTAATTGGTCTCTTCCTGGAAGCGATCCTCGAAGTCGTGATGCCAGCGCAATCCCAACTCCAGGTTATGATCGATCGTTTCTCCCATGATTTGCGACCGGTAAACCTGTTGCACACCGTAGGAATCGTAGCTGCGGTTGTTGTTTCGGTAGCGGAGAGTGCCGGCGGCTTCGCCACGCAGGACGTCCAGATGAGCGCCGTCTTCCGCCAGGGCACGGGAGAGGTTGCGGCGGTTGGCCGCGCCGGGACGGCTGGCGTCAATGGAGGCGTCGGTGGAAACTTCATGGAGCTTGTACCAGGCCCGCTCGAACCGGTTGAAGTAGCCGGTGGTGGTAATCTGAAAATCGGGCACCGGCTCGATGGTATGGGTGAGCGAAGTGCGCACATGTGAGGTGTCGATGGTGTCAAAGCGGCTGGCCGCGTAACGGCGGTAGGGGTCGCGCCGGAAATCGGCATCGGTCAGACCGAGGTAGGTTTCGTCCGCATTCATGTCCGTGTACCCGAATTTGAACTCCCAACGCTGGTCCGGGCCGCCATGTGGCTCAAAGGAAAGTTTCACCATCGGCTCGGTCTTGGTGAACCCGGTACGATCGCCGCGCTCGAAATCCGGAGTTTCATCGATCGTCTTGAACCCTTCCGTGGTGCGGAAATAATGCTCCACCAGCACCCCGACCGTCCCCGATTCGATGTCGGTGGACGTTCCATAATAGGCGTGAAGGCGGGCTTCATTGTTGTCACCGTAGGTTCCGCGCAGGTAGCCCTGGGACTGGAGCGGAATCGGAGTGGAAAGGTAGTTGAGCACACCGCCGGTATTATGCGGGCCGTACCGGACCTGGCTGGAGCCTTTGATCACCTCCATGCCGCTCATGCGGCCGGTGGTGGGCGTGTAGTAGGCGGACGGGTTGGAATACGGTGCGGGCGCGGCGAGGATGCCGTCTTCCATCACGGTCAGCTTGGAGGTCCGCATCGAGCCCACCCCCCGCAGACTGATATTGGGAAACAACCCGTAACCGTCCTCCGTCCGGAAATAGGCGCCCGGTACCCGGCGGATCACCTGGTCTATGTTGTCGTACCCCTGGACCCGAATCTCCTCCTGATCCAGGTAAACCGCCGCCCCCGGCAGAGCCTCAATTTGTTCGCGGGTACCCACCACCCTCAACGGGTCGAGTTCCAGTGGCGTTTCCTCGGCATTCGCTTCCCCGACCACCAACCAAGGCGTCACCCCAGCCAAGCCCCAGGCCAGGCATGTTTTCCAATCCATCGCAGATTTCATTGTCATTATTCTCGGTTCTTATTGCAAATGAGACATATTCTCAACAACCGCCGAATTGATACTGAGACCGCATCTCATTAGTCAAGTCCGAAACCATACTTTTTATATCTGTGAACACGATAACCCTCCGAACCATAGCGGTCTTCCTCAACGGATCTCACCGCACGCGCCAATAATCAGACAGGCTATATATTCTTGACAGGCTCCTGCTCGAGAGGCGTTGACCGTCCTGGGGAAATCGCGTTTAACGGTCGGATGGCAAATGTTCTGGAGGTGGGTCTTACCGGAAGGGCTTATCCGATTCACATCGGGGGCGAGGTGTTGGGCGGGGTGCCGGCCGCGGTGGCGGAGCTCAAAGCGCAGAATCGGCCGGTGGCCTTGCTGGCCGACGCCGAGGTGGCGCTTCTGCATCGGCTCGCTTTCGACCGCGTCTTTGCTGACGTCCCCACCTGCATTCTGCCGGGCGGGGAAGCGACCAAGTCGCTGGCGGCCCTGGGACAGGTTTACGATTTTCTGGCCGGCATGGGAATGGACCGCACCGGGACGCTTTTCGTGGCGGGTGGCGGAGTCATTGGCGATCTGGGAGGGTTCGCCGCGGCCACCTTCCTGCGCGGCATCGACTTTCATCAAATCCCCACCACTCTGCTGGCCATGGTTGACAGTTCGGTGGGCGGCAAGACCGGAATCAATATCAACGCAGGCAAGAATCTGGTCGGATCCTTCCACCAACCCCGAGCGGTGCACATCAGCACCGATTTCCTCAAGACCCTGCCGGCTCGCGAATTCAATGCCGGTATGGCGGAGGTCATAAAATATGGCCTGCTGGCGGACGCGGGCCTCTTCGAGCGTCTGCAACAGGCCTCCTGGTCGGCGGAAAATCCGGACCTGCCGGCCATTCTTTATCGCTGCTGTCAAATCAAGGCCGAAATCGTGAGCGAGGATGAGCGCGAGCAAGCGGCTTCCGGAGGCCGCGCCCTGCTGAATCTGGGTCACACCTTCGCCCACGCCATCGAGCAGGCCGCCGGTTACGGCGAGTACCTGCACGGAGAAGCGGTCGGGCTGGGCCTGGTCATGGCCGCCGATTACTCCCGGCAACTGGGAACCTTGTCGGCGGCCGATGCGGAAGCCGTGCGGCAACTGGTGGACGCGACAGGCCTGCCGGTCCGTTTGCGATCGCCCCTCCCGGCCGACGCTTTGCTGGCGGCCATGAAACGCGACAAAAAGGTTCGTGCCGGGAACCTTCGCCTGGTGACGCTCGAGCGGATCGGACGGGCCGTGACCACCGAGGGCGCGGACGAATCCCGGCTCCGTGCCCTTTGGCACAGCTACGGAGCCCAGTAGCCCGCCGCCGCATCGCATATGTCCGTCGTCGACGAAACCATCATTCGACTCTTCTTCGAGCAGCATGGGTTCTTCGTGCGAAAGCTGGCTCCGCCAACGACAACGCAGCCGAAGCGCGGGGAGGCGCCCGGGGTGGCCCTGCACGTCCGGAACGACGCCGCCGAAGCGGTGGCGGGTAAACCGGGATTTCTGGTCTTCGCCAGCGAACTCAGGTACCTGCCGGAAGCCGAGATCACCGCAAAACCCTGGCCGGAAACACGCTTCACCCCCGATGTCCTGCGGAGCAGCGCCCGGTTATTCCGCTTCCTGGAGAAAACGGTCCTGCCCAGAGCCCGGAGAAAACGTCCCGCGGTTCCCAATACGCCCGGACAAAAACCCGGCCAACCGCCTCCGCAAATCCTGGTGGTGCCGGCCCTGCCGACCGCGGAACCCTACCGCGGCAAATCCGAAACCTTGTTCCGCGAACAAGGGATCGACGGGTTGATCTCGTTTCGTTCGATGCTCCTGGAGGTCATCGAACGCCTCGACGCCAAAAACACGGCGGGGGGCTCCGAAACCCTGGAAACCCTTCATTTGCTAAAGAAGTACGATCTGACCGGTTCCGCCCAATTGGAGCTGTTCTAAGGATCAATCGTGTTCGGCGGAATAGAATCGCGAGATCGGCGCAAGACCCCTGACGGGCTTCGCCGACAGACTCCTAGACACAAACGAAAAGCCGGTGCGTCTTTACTAAAAAGGGAATAACGCTGTGGATTGCGAAACAGAGCAGGAGATTCTGGAAAAGGTGGGGCAGGACGATCCGGCCGCACTCGGTATCCTGTACGATAACTTGGGCCAAAATCTCTATATTTACCTGCTCACCATCCTTCGCTCGGAAAGCGCGGCCGAGGAGACTTTGCAGAATGTATTTGTAACACTGGCGCGCAAACGCCGGCTTTTGCTCGGAACCAACAACCTTACCGGTTACGTCTTCCGCATGGCACGCAATCACGCCATCGATTACCGGCGCCGCCAGCGTCCGCCGGACGAACCGCTGGGTGCTTATGAAACGGTTCTCCTGTGTCAGGATCATCGACCTGGCCTCGAGTACCGCGAGAGATGGGCGGGGGTGCTGCGGGCTTTGGATCGACTGCCGTTCGAGCAGCAGGAGGTGATTACGTTGAAACACATCCAGGACCTCACTTTTGACGAGATTGCCAGAGCCCTTGAAATATCACGCAACACCGCCGCCAGCCGTTATCGCTACGGCCTGCGGCGTTTGAAGGAAATTTGTACCGGAAATTCACATGCAACCTGAAGATTATTTGCGCAACACAGCCGCGCCGAACCCCGCGCCCTTTCTCCGGCGGACCGTCCTTGCCGAAGCCGAACGCGTATGGAGCAGTTCGGAGGGCCGCCGTCCCCGACGTCAATGCCTTCACCATCCCTTCGCCGCGGCTGCGGCCGCGGCCATGGCCCTGATGCTGGCGATGATCGTGTCGGAAATCGATCAGCGCGCCACCAGTTCTCTGGTTCGAGGATCCCACAGCGGGCCACCGGTCGCGGAACGCGAAATCCTGGCCCGCGAACACGAGAATCCCGATCGGGATACCATCCGTTATCGGGATTGGAAGGACGAACTGGTCTGGAATGGAGCCGGTTTTGCCGGGGACCGGTCAGGAGCGCCTCTTTTGGGACGATGATTCCGCCGGACAAGGGCTTGGCGACAGGTCCGGACAAGACAGGTTCTTCGCAATTGGGAGTGGGCCAAACATAAAGGTCTCCGTTCCGCGTCCTTCTTACAAAGAAAGGATGCTAAATATATCATGAGCTTGAAACAACGTGTATTGAAAAGCTTAAGACGGCTGGCCTGGTGGACGGGAATCCTGGCGGCGGTCGCGGTGATGGCCTGGCTCGCCCTGGATATCTCCGCCGGAGTGACCTTGCGCCGGTCGATTGCGGCATGGCGGGACGCCGGATTGGCCATGAATCTTCGGGAGATCGCCCCCCCGGATGTCCCGCCGGAGGAAAACGCCGCGGTGATTCTCAGCCGCGTTATTGAATTCCGTGATTCTCCTCCGTCCGACTACCGGTTGCAGGATCGGGAACTTCGGGAAGCGATGCAATCCCTTCGGGCTCTGGCGACCGAGGTTTTCTCCAGGATGGAACACTCCCAGGCGTCCTCCGAAGAGGCCGCGGCGCTGGAGACCACGCTGAGGAATTCTGCAATCGCCTTTCGCCTCCAGGTCGTTCGCGAAGCGGTCGAGTATGATCGATTTGATGCCTACCTCAAGTATGAGCAAGGCCATGACCTGCTGATACCGCATGTGGGTGGATTTCGCGACCTGGCCCGACTCAAGCACGCCGAAGCCGTGTGGCACGCTTCACAGGACCGGTGGCCGGAAGCTTTTGATAGTCTGGCTGTCAGCCTGCAACTGGGCGAACTGCTGAGCGCGGAGCCGGTTTTTATTTCCCAACTCACCCGAAACGCGATCCGCACAATGACGTTCGAGCACCTGGAGCCCTTCCTGCGGCTCTACCCCGGCGAAGCTGGGCCCCTCGACCGCTTGATGGAGTTGGTATCCGGGCTGCCGAGCATCGAACTTAGAGGCTTATTTGTAGTTGAGGGCATCGCCAGTGCACAGTGGTTTGTCGAGCACTTGGAAAAGCAGACGTTCCGTCCGTCCGAGTTGGCTGAAATCGGGGATATTTCCAATGTGCCATGGATCGATACAGGCGTCTTTAGGCCGATGCACAAAGCGGATTTCGCGCGAATGATGGATACGAATCGCAAAAGACTCGAGTTGCTGCGGAGCGTTGGAGAGGACGAACTTCGCTTTGAAACGCTGCGCGATTGGGACGAACACCGGGAGGCCGAACTGCCCTGGTACGCCGTCGTGACGCGCGCGACCTTCATCAACGGCTGGCGCCTTCTCCGGACGGAGGAAACCGCGGACGCGTACTTGACGTTGGTCCGGACGGCGCTCGCGGCCAATGCCTACCGTTCCGCGGAGGGTGAATGGCCGGAAACGATCGATCACCTGGTTCCGCGATACCTTTCCGAAGTTCCCAGCGACCCCTTCGACAACCAACCGCTGCGCTACAATCGCACTGCCGGGCGGGCTATTCTCTACAGCGTTGGTCCGAACCGGACCGACGACGGCGGGGTCCGGATCGAAAGTCCCGCCGACGATCAACCCGGAGACATTGTCTGGGTGCTGGAAGGGGATTCGCCGGCGAATTAACCCACTCTTGCGTCCTTTTTGGTCGATTCCGTGCGGGAGGATCCCCTACTGTATGGCCATGAGTAAACGAATCCTGATTGTCACGGGTGACGGCGGCGAAAGCTACGAGACCCTTTACGCTCTCCACCGTTTCCAGGAGGCCGGGCTGGATCCGGTGATCAGCGCCCCGGCGGCGCGTCCGCTGCACCTGGTCATGCACGATTTCGAGCCGGGTTGGGACACCTACGTCGAACGTCCCGGTTACCGGGCTGACGCCACCCTTGCCCTCGACGAGGTAAAGGTCGACGATTTCCATGCCACCCTCCTCATCGGCGGCCGGGCTCCGGAGTATTTGCGAAACAACGACACCCTGCTCCAAATCGTACGCACCTTTCACGAGCAGAAGAAGTGGATTTACAGCATCTGTCATGGCGTTCAAATCCTGGTGGCCGCCGGCCTGGTCAAAGGGCGTGACATCACCTGCTACGAACACGTGAAATGCGAAGTCGAACAGGCCGGCGGACGATGGATCGGGGAAGAAGCCCACCTCCAGGACCGCATTATCAGCGGCCAGACCTGGCAATCCCATCCCGACTTCTACCGGCTTATTTTCCAGAACCTGGACTCATAAGCGGGCCGAATTTCGAACTCACCTCCAGACGGACTTGATATCGAACGACTCGAAAGCCGGGTCATTCGTGATCAACGGAAGCTTCTCGGATTCCGCCTGAGCCGCAAGCAGTCGGTCGAAAGGGTCGCGGTGGTCATTGTCCAGCACGCCCGCCCGTTGGGCGTGTTCCACGCCGAGCGGGAGAAGCAGCCAGCCTTCATCGCGGGCGTTGGCTGCCAGGTCTCGGATCAGGGAGGCGGGCAGAGGCAACCGGTTTAAGCGATGCTTATAGCCGATCTCGTAAGCGGAAACCGCGCTGAAAAAAATTTGGGTTTCCGTGTCTTCCATCAAGCGGCGGGCTTTACGGCTCAGGCGCTTCGGCATGCACCACCACCAGATCGCCGCGTGAGTATCGAGGAGATATTTCATTTACGCGGCTCCACATGCTTTTCCCAAAGCGCCTGTTCATCTTCGTCCAACGGTCCGAAAAACACCGCGTCGGGAATCGGCGGCGTGTCGGCAAACCGACCCGGCACACGCTTGCCGGAAATCTCGGGACTCAATCGGGCCACCGGTTTACCGTGGTTGGCGATGACAAACTCCTCCCCCTGCGCCACCCGCTTGAGCAGCTTGCTGAATTGAGTCTTCGCCGCGTGAATATTGACTGTTTCCGCCATGGAAAAAACTTAGTTTATAATTCAGACTAAGTCAAGATGGGGGTAGAAGCGTGGTCAGATTACAGGCGCAATCGGCATCTTTTCACTTTTCGTGCTATTCGATTTCAAATCGGACGCGGTAGAATCCCGAGGGAGCCTCCTCGCAAATCTCCAAGGTCCAGATTTCCACGAAGGGATCGGCGGCAGCCCTCTTGGCATGTCTTTCGACAACGTTCCATTGGTCGAGATCCGACGATTGTTCAATCACCGGCCGGGCATCGGAGGCCCACCTTGCCGTTTCGAAGGCAAGGACCACACAGTCCCCCTCACGGCGAAGCGCCGGCGCGCTTCCCCGGATATCTCCGCCCGGCAACAGACCTAAGGCATAGGCTATCAGGTTGGGAAGTCCTTCCCGGGTAATTCTCTCGATCGCCCTTTCGTCTCCGTCCAGACCGAGGGCGTCCGCCCACGCGTCGTAGGAAAGCACCACTGTTATCCGGACCGGATCGCTGACCGTGGTGCCAAAAGTATTCTGCAATTCCACGTAATACTCCCCCGAATCCGAAAGCATAGCTTCGTCCAGGACAAGGATTCTGTCCGCCACACCCAGGAATCGTGAGTCTGTTATTTTATCGCCACCGTAAAACCAACGGAACCGGGCATTCTCAATTCCGTAGGCGTCGACGGAAACATGCAGAGGATCTCCCTCGTGAACCTCTATTTCCGAAGGCAGGCTGACGATGACCGGAGCCGCTCCGACGATATTGACGGGAACAATCAGTATCGATCTCCCAAAAGCGTTAGCCGCCTCGACCACAATCTCATTTTTGCCGTGCCCGACGGGAGTTCCATGGATCCGTGCGGTTTCCGGGTCCAGTTCCAATCCATCGGGCAAACGGAGGGCCGAAAGCTCATGCCCGGATTGATCGGACATAATCGAATAGCTGAAAGCTTGCCCCATTTGACCGCTCGCCTCCCCGCTCGACAGAAGCTCGGGCGGACCGGAGAGCGTTCGGTACAGTATAATACCTTTCTCACCCACAGCGACGTATCCACTGGTGCTTCGAGTCGCCCCCCGAAGGTTTCCGGTAACGCCAGAGTAATCCTCCGTCCAGTATTCCGGGAAAACCGACCGCACGATGTAACCCCCGTTCCCGACGGCCACGGGTTGCCCCCCCTCACTCAACCCAGTCATCCGCCCGGATTCTTCGAAATCAGGGCCGCGCCAGGTGACCCCGTCGGTTGACGAAATAATGCGGCTCCGAACCTCGAATTCCCGGTGAAGAACCGCATGATAACGCTCGCCGCCATATGCGATATCCGTGATATCCCAACCGGTCAGAGGAGGTTCGATCCCCCCGATGGACTCCCAGTCGAGTCCATTCTCAGCCCGATTCAGATTCCCCTGTCCGGATGAAAGGAATCCGTGCAGCCCCCACGTGACGTTTCGTTGCCGGACCAACGCCTGAAATCCCTCCCTGACATTAGGTTCGCTGCCGTCAATCCTGGTGCGAATTTGTATCCCGTCCCCCACCATCACACACCAATCGGGCCCGAATGTGATCCCCTCCAATGTTTTCTGAGAATAAGCGACAAGCTGCCATTCGATTCCACCAAGGGACTCGACAACCGCTCCGCCTTCTCCCACCGCGCGGAAATAACCGCCGCCGAAACCGATATCGTACAGGTCGTTTTCCGTGGGAGAATCCACTTCGTCCCATTGCAGGCCATCTTCCGAAGTCACTATTGCGCCTCCTTCGCCGACCGCGACGTAACGGCCTTCTGCAAATATCACCGCATTGAGATGCCGATCCACCGGAGACGAGAGCTGCTCCCATCGGGCCGGTTCGATGTAAAGATCGATTTCCTTTGTTCGTTCCCCGTAAACATTGTCAAAGCCTACCGAAACACTGTAAGTACCGGGTTCCAAGGGAACACCTGAGATAACGCTCGTTGAGGCATCGAAGGTGAACCCTTCCGGTAAACCCGTTATTGCGAGGGTACTGGAAAGATCCATTCCGTCGATTTCCACCTCGTGCTCGAAAGGTCGTCCCGCGCCGGCCAGGATGGCAGTCGGACCCAGAAACCTGGGAGGAGAGCCCGTTGCCGGGTAGATCTCAAGAGTCAGAGCGAACCGGGCCGAAACCGTCTCATTATCGGCGGTCCGCACAGACGCTTCAAACGATCCTGCTTCCAAAGGCGTTCCGGAAATCAGGCCGCTTTCACCATCGACGGAAAGACCGGCAGGAAGGCCCTCAACCGTGACCGCCTCCAACGGCCGATCGGTTGTTATTTCATACGCCAAAGCTTCGCCAACGACCCCGTAGGTTTGGCGCTCGTTGGTGATCGAGATCGGCAAATCGTAGGAGGCGATCTGTACCGCATCTTTTTCCAGCACGACAAAAATCTCACCGTTCGTAGCGCCGCCGACAAAGTTCCGGCTTTGGGATCCATCGCTTTGGCTCAACCAAATCTCCCTCCAGTTCAAGCCGTCACTGGAATGCAGGACGATAGAAAAATTTCCCGTCGCGATAAATTCGTTTCCGGTCCAATACACGTGATTGAATATCATGTGACGCAATTCCGGAAAATCGCCGGGGGTTGGCATCTGATCCATCCAGAATACCGGTTCCCAGTCCAGGCCGTTGCTTGATCGAGCCAAACGCCCCAGCCGACCTGCAGCCAGAAAATAACCGTTTCCAAACGAGAGGGAGCGGGTTGAGATCATAAAATCCGCCGCCGAATGAAAATCCCATTCCACGCCGTCTTCGGATACGGCGAAATTCTCGCTCGACTGCATGGAAACGAATACATCATTTCCATACGACAGGCCGTGGCTGGTGTGCTGATGAAAATGGGACATGGTTTCCGTCGTCCACTCCTGCCCATCCGACGAATGAAAAACGTAGGGGAAAGCAATCGCCACGATTTGTTCGCCCGTCCAATGGAACGAGGTGATGGAAAATATACTCTGGTAGACCATGGACCATTCGATTCCGTCTTCCGCGGCGTAGATGCGAGATCCGGCAACGGCGAAAAACCGATCGGCCGCAAAATGAACCTGCTCCAGGTTCGGATTCCCGGAAACCGATTCCACGGACCAATCGGTGCCATCCGAGGAGATCGCCACCTGTCCCGACGCTCCCACAGCAACGAAACGGTCATTTCCGTAAGCGATGCTGTTCATTTCCGCCGTCACCGGCAATTCCCGACGCTCCCAGTGCCAGTCATAAACATAAACGGGAAACTCGATCTCGGTTTTTCCAAAGAAATTTTCAACGGAAACACGTACGTCGTACCGTCCCGGGTCGCTAAGTGAGCCCTCGATCATTCCCGTGCCCGCATCCAGCGATAGGCCTTCGGGAAGTTCGATCGCCGTATATTGCGTGTGGCCATCCGCATGATCCACGGTCAGGGAAAATTCGAAGTGTTCGCCCGTCCGAACCACCCAATTGGTATTCGCGAGCACCGGCTCCGGTTCGGGACCCTCAGCCGGAAAAACGTGCATTTCCAATTCCCGAGGCTCCGAAACGCCGATTTCGTTCTCCGCGGAAATCTCGAAATGAAACGTTCCCGGTGCGGAGGGAGTTCCCGCGAGAACTCCGGTTTCGGGATCCAAGGCGAGGCCGGGAGGAAGCTCGCTCTCGACGTTGAATCGATCCGGTCCGTAATGGGCGACGAGGCCCCCTTCAAAGTGCCGCCCGACCTGTCCCGTAAACGAAACGTCCGGAAGAAAGGGCTTCCATTCGCCTTTGGACGAGACAACACGCTGCCCGGATCCAACCGCCAGAAAGCGATTTGAGCCGGGATCCCAAGTCACGGCATTAACGGAGTCCTCGCTGCTACGCTCCACCCAATGGACGCCGTCTTCGCTCGTGTACAGGAAACTTCCGGATGCTCCGACAAACTGATCCGCGGCATAAGCCAAATCGAGGAGGTAGGGATTCGGAGATTCATTTTCGATCCATACCTCGCCGTCCGGCGACCAAAGGAGCGTCCCGTTCGCTCCGCCGACAAGATACCGGCCCGCTCCGTAAGCGACACATTGAAGGTCTTCGCCGGTGGGGGCCGTTTGCTTATGCCAGGACTCGCCGTCCGCCGAGGTCAGTATAAGTCCGTCGTCGCCCACGGCGACAAACCGGTCGCCGCCGTAGCGGATTCGGTTGGTCTCATACGCTTGATCCGTTTCAACGAATGTCCAGGACGTGCCGTCGGTCGAAGAAGCAAACCGGCCATGCCGGCCCGCCACAAGGTAGCGTCCGTTCCCAAAAGTGATTGAGGTCGCGGAGAAGGAATCGCCGAAAGAATCCGTCGTCCAATTCTCCGAGACGCCGTCCGCGCCACTCGCAAAACGGTTGCCGGAAACCGCAATGAAACGCCCATCGCCGTGGACAATATCGTCATAGGTACTATGGTTCGGATCGGGCTCGATAAGTGTGGCGTCCCCGTCTTCGAAAATAAGTATGCGGCCGGAATGTCCCACGACGGCGGCTCGACTGGGACCGGCGGCGATCGCCCGGGCGAAAAAATCCGTTTCCGCGGCAGTCCGATTGAAGTCGGGGGCGTGAATGGTCAACTGAAAGGTTTCCGTCCGCAGGCCGTGGATGTGGTCGCGGTGGACCTCGACGATGAAATCCCCGGAAACGGAAGGAATTCCGTATAGAATTCCCCGATACGGATCAAAATGAAGCCCTTCGGGCAATCCTTCGAATCGGTATTTCCGCAAGGGTTCGGAGGAAACGGGCAGTGAAACACGCAAGTTCCGCCACTGGCCCGCATTGAGGTGAATCGGCTCTTCGAGAATCGGCGGTGGATCACCTGCCGCCGGATATATCTTGAAACGCATGGTGGTCGAATCCGAAGCCCGGCCCTCCTTCACCGCCCCGATGCCGGCTTCAAACTCACCCGCCATGGCAGGCATGCCGTAAATCTCCCCGGTGTTTTCGTCGAGATCCAATCCGGGAGGCAACCCGACCGCGAAAACGGATCCCTTTCCGAATGCGGAGCGAACTCGGGTTTGCATGGGTTTTCCGACCTGCCCCCGGGCAAGATGCGGAGCAACGGGAAGTAGCGTTTTGTCCGCCGGAAACGCCGTGAGGACATCCGGCGAACTTCCGGAACCGACCAGTTGCCCGTTCCCCGCCGCCACACGTGAAGGATCGACGAGGAAACGTGGCTTCAGCTTCGTCCACTGATAACCATCGACGGAGACGTGTACGTTACTGCGATTGGAATGAAGAATAAAGACCCCGTCGGAAAAATGAACCAAGACCGGAGATTCGCCGGAATCAAATGTTTCGGGCGAAGGGAGCACGGACCAATTCAGGGCATCGTGCGAAAGGGCCAGTCCGGATCGGTTCCACGCGATGAAGACTTCGTTTCCCGAAACAACGCTCCAGGCCCGTTCGATGTTTTCCGGTGCCCCCAACGTCCATTCGTCGGCCAGATTCGAGGACCAGGCCCGTCGATCATCGCCCGGAAAATAGTACCCGTCTCCGTACGAAACACGGCTCAGATCGCGGTCCGTCAGCGGCGGGAGTGTGTTCCAGATTTCGCCATCCGAAGAATGGGCCATCCAGCCGTCCGCTCCCACAGCCAAGTACCCCCCGCTTCCGAAAACGATGTCGAAAAGCCGCGGTTCGCCGGGAACCGTCCAGGCCTCCCAGATTTTGCCGTCTTCCGATACCAGGAATTCTCCGTCGCCGAAAAGGGCCAGAAACTTTCCGCCGGTGAACCGCACCCACCAGGGGTTGGTCTCCCGCCCATGCGCGACCGTCGTCCAGGAGTGGCCGTCAGGCGATACGAAGAACTCACCGCGATTAGAGATGACGACGAACCGGTCGTTACCGAAAGCCACCGAATAAAAGTTCTCTCCTTCGAAACGGGTGGAAGACCAATCCTCCTTTTCCCGATGCGGCACGATCAGATAAGTGGATTCCTCGCTCGATCCGGCGGCGTTTGTGGCGATCAATTGGAGCGGATAGACGCCGGGTTCGGACAGCCTGCCTCTCAAGTCGGCAACGGACGAACCACCCCCGTCGAGGTGGACATCGAGATAAACTCCCTCCGGAAGTCCATTCGCCTGCCAGTCCGTGACCGGAAGGTCGGAGTCCGCCGATAGGCGCATACCGGAAAACTCCCCGGCTTCGAATGCAATCAGCCGGTGCACGATTTCCGGAGGCCGGGCGTCAGCCGGTTCGACAATCTGAATCCGAAACGGGGTGGGGTCGGTCAGACGGCCGCCCACCATTGCGGCCATGACGATTTCGTGAACCCCTGTCTCCTGCGGGATCCCCTCCAGAACCCCGGATTCCGCGTCGAGGGTCAGACCATCGGGTAAGCCGAAGCCAAAAAACTTGTCCGCTTCGGCGTCCTCGGCCAAAGGCATTTCATGAGAAACCGGTTCACCCAGGATCAAGCCGATGCTCGGTTGAGGCAAAAACCCGGGCCCCCACGTTCCCGTATGTCGCAGGACAATCCCCTCCTCTCCGGTCAAAATAAGGGTATCATCGCCAGCGGCACTGCTCAAAACGTCGAGAGCCATGCCGGCGTTCTGTCGGGTCCAGGATTCTCCGTCGATGCTGCTCAGGATCGTTCCGTCCTCCGTCACCGCAATGAATCTTCCCTGTCCATGGGCAAGATGCCGAAAGTCATCGGCTGTCACCGCAGGCCGGCGTTCCCAGGCGAGGGCATCGGAAGACACCCAGATTCGCCCCTGTCGTCCACCAACCATGAAACGGCCTCCGCCCGCGGCGAGGGATTGGGTATGATCATAGGACCCCGGCCAATCGGCCTCCGTCCAGGGACCACGCGGGTCGATCGCACGGGCGGCCCGATTCTCCGAACCCACGGCAAAGAAATAACCATCGCCAAAACCCACCTCCGCGGCCCCATCGATCGGGCGGTCGTGGTTGCTCCATTCGATGCCATTCTCCGATACTTCGAATCGAATGTCCCAAGAAGCCGCCGGGTGAGGTCGCGCGAAAAAACCGTTGCCGAAAACCAATTGGCTCAACTGCCCGCCAGTCACCGATTCGTGACGCCGGGTCCACACTTTTCCGTCGACCGAGGTGTAGGATATTCCGTCCATTCCCTGCGCGACAAAAGTACCATTCCCATAAGCCGAAGAATAGAAACGGCGATGCTCGGATTGGGGAGTGCGCACATTCCAGGATTGGCCCTCATCGGACGACGAAAGGATCAAGGGGCTAATAGAGCCGAAGCTTCCTGCTTGCTGCCACCCCGCGATCACAAACCTCCCCCCGCCGAACGTGGCGCCGGCCAAGCGATGGGACGAGTCCGTTTGAATCCTTTCCCAAACCCGATGCAATATCACCAGAGGAAACGAAACCGAAGCCTTTCCGTAGAGATTCGTCCCTTCCACCGTAAGCACATGGAATCCCGGTTCGACCGGTTGTCCGGAGAGGAGCAATCCCGCCTCCGGTAACCACTGATGGGAAAATCCATTTGGCAGGCCCGAAACCTTGAACGTCGATCCCGCGTGAGCGCCTTGGACTGGAATCGTGAGAGAGCAGATCTCATCCACGTAGGCAATGGCCGGAATTGGTGCCCGTATTTCCGCAGGATTACCCGTCGCCGGATAAATTCTCAGAGTCAGATCCACCGGCGCGGACGTCCCGTTTTCGTTGACAGCGCCAATCCGCACGAGATGCTGGCCCGCCGCGACCGGTGTACCTGCTATCTCCCCATTCTCCGGGTCCAGGACGACACCGGGCGGCAACGGGGCCGCAGTATAGTATTGGACCGGTCCTTCCGCCTCAAGGTGGAACGAAAAGTGCGCTCGAGCGCGAACTTCAACCAGTTGTCCGGCATCCAGCACCGGAGGTACCCCGTCCTGCGCGTTGAGCGAAAAAAAACCGCAAAGAAAAACAGGGATTGGGGCGCACCAGACCCGCATGACGGCGCACGAACAAAACGGGGGAGATAAACGCATAAGAGCAGCTGTTCCAAAGGATTAATTGGGAAAGGTTTATTATCGAAAAACCCGCAAGGACGAAAGTCAAGCAGTTCCATCTGTTCAAGTGAAGAGTCGACGGATGAGGCGTTTTTTGCGATTTCTGCCCGGACAAGCCCAATGAGAAATTTCCGCGCAGTGATTTTTGATATGGACGGTCTGCTCCTGGACACAGAGCGGCTGGCGTTGTTGACGTTTAACGAAACCTGCACCGAGTTCGGGATCGGAGAGCGGACGGAGGTGTTCATCAAGCTTATCGGCTTGAATCAGGCCCTCGGCGACGAGGTTCTCCGAAATGAGCTAAACGGCGTCGTGGACACGAAGGATTTCGGCGTGGTTTGGGAAGGGAAATACGAAGCGTTGACAACCCGAGAGCCCGTTCCGTTAAAGGCCGGGGTTCCGGAACTGTTATCCCACCTGAAGCGGACGGAAGTGCCCGCGGCGGTGGCCACGTCCACAGAATCCTACATCGCGAAGGATAAGCTGCGGAACGCGGGAATCTTCGGTTACTTCGATTTCATAGTCGGCGGAGATCAGGTTCACAAAGGCAAACCCGATCCGGAAATCTTCCTGAAGGCCGCTTCCGGATTGGGCGTGGAGCCACAAGACTGCATTGCGGTCGAAGATTCGGAAAACGGCGTGCGGGCAGCGGTCGCGGCGGGCATGACGGTTCTCCAGGTGCCCGACCTGGTCCCGCCCTCGCCGGAGCTCTTACGCCTCGGTCATACCGTCTTGACCGATCTACACCAAGTCCTCGAGCTGCTCTCGGCAACACGCGCCTAAGTAACGGGTTCCCGGTTTTTCACCGGCTCCAACGCCCGCCGGTGGGGAGAAGCGGCTTCACTGAAAGGGAGGGCCGCAATACCGGCCCGTCGCATGGAGCTGCGCAGGGAATGAGCCAGGGCGTGACTGTAGGCGCGCTGGTAAAACACGAGGGACTCGTCGTACTCCGGAAGAATGTCTTCCATGGTCTCCGCATTTTGGATACGTTCGTCGAACTGCCTGCGCTTGTTTTCGATATAATCCATCAAGGCGGCATCTTCGCTCGCATCTTCGGAAAGTTTCAGCGTCCAGGTCATATCGCGATGCAACTGGCACTCTCCGACCACCTTTCCGGATACCGTGGTGTCCCACTGGTGCGGCGCCACCAGCGACAGCCAGAATCGGTCATGTTTTTGATACAGCGTGTAGGTCTTTCCGGGTACGGGACGGAACTTGAAATCGCTTTGCAAGATAAACAGCGACGTGAAAAGTTCCACCGAGATCTGGTCGATCTCCTTCGGCGGGGCATGGTCAACGGCCCGCTTTCCTTCCGCGAGGACGGAAAGGATCGGGACGAGTCCCTTTCCTTGTGGATTCGGATTCGCGGACATCAGCCAAGCGTAATCACCACTTTGCCAAAATGAGCGCCGCTTTCGAGGTAGGCGTAGGCATTCAAGGCTTCCTCGAAGGGAAAGACCCGGTCGATCTGCGGTTGCATTTGGCGGAGGCCGATCGCCCGGTTCATGTCCTCGAACATCTCCCGGCTGCCGACAAAAATCCCGTGCACCTCGGCCAGCTTACCGATCATCAGCCCCAACGGCGCCTCCACGTTAAACCCGCTCACGCCGCCCACCACATGGACGTTTCCGTTCAGCGCGAGGCACTTCAGCGACTTGGCAAAGGTTTCGGCGCCGCCAACCTCCAAAGCCTGCTGCACCCCGGCCCCCCCGGTCAGCCGCAGCACCTCCTTTTCCCAATCGGGGGTCTGACGGTAATTGATGCCGAAATCCGCTCCCAGCTCCCTGGCTCGCGCCAGCTTCTCGTCGCTGCCCGAGGTAATAATCACCCGCGCCCCGTGCATTTTGGCGAACTGCAGTCCGAAGATCGATACCCCGCCGGTGCCCAGCAGCAACACGGTCTGTCCGGCATGCACCCTTCCCCGGAAAACCAGCGCCTGCCACGCGGTCAAGGCCGCGCAAGGCAGGGTGGCCGCCTCCTCGTAACTGAGGTGGTCGGGAACCGCCACCAACCCCGCCTCGTTCAGCGTCACCCGTTCCGCCAGCATTCCGTCGCGAGCGCCGCCCAAGGCACTGCCTGCGGTTTCGGGTGGGGCCGGCCCGCTTTTCCACTCCTGAAAAAAGGTCGCCGCCACCCGGTCCCCGGGTTTCCAGCGAGTAACGCCCTCCCCGACGGCAACCACATCGCCGGCGCCGTCCGAAAGGGGAATCACCGGGTAATTGGCTCCGCGGGCGTAATTTCCCTGGAAAATCATCAGATCCCGGAAATTCAGGGAGGTGGCCCGCACCCGCACCACCACCTCTCCGGCGGCCGGCGTCGGATCCGGCAGATCGACGAGCGTCAAACGAGGTGTTTCCTTTTCCAATACAAGCTGATAGGCCTTCATAAATCGCTTCCTTTCGGATTACTGATCGACAGGAATAGAGGTTCCAGAAATGAGTATCGACCTCGGGCCGCAACTCGTCAAACCCCGACCAAAGCCGGATTCGTCCGGGTCGGCCTGAATTACGGTATACTTTGCGTCATCAAGTTTCGGAAAACCATTGCCTGCCTTGGCGCACCCCGATGTGGCATCCGTGCTTTCGCGGGCCTGCGTCAGAGAGGGCGTTCGCAAGCGAGCACGCCACATAGGGATTCCGAAAACTTGATGAGGGGAGTATAACGTGCGCCAAAAGCAGAGCGGGCAGTCTCCCCAATGAGAGACTGCCCGCGAAAAAGCGCCTGATTCGGGCGCTATCCCGGCTGGATCGGATTACAGCTTCACCGACCTCGCCAGCCGCCGCCACCTTGGCCACCGCCACCGGGAGCACCGCCGCCGGCGCCTCTTCCGCCCCCGCCTCCACCCCATGCGGGGTTGGCGCCGGGGGCCGGCATCATGCGGCGCATATTATCCATCAACTCCACATCCTCCGGCAGAAACGCCGGATTATCGGCTACCAAGGCACGTGATTCCTCTCCCAAAGCCTGGAAAGCTTCCCCTAACTCTCGTCCCCGCTGCATCAGCCGACGTTGTTGATTGGATCCCTGCTCGGCCTGCATGGCGCGACCCATCACGTCACGCATTTCGGTGCCCAGGGCCTGCATGCGATTCTCGATTTCGCGAATCTCGGGCGAGGTTTCCGCCGCCGCCTCCCAACGACCGCGGAATTCCACCATGCGCTCGCGCATTGCCTGCCACTCCTCGCGCCGCTGCTGCGGCGTCATTTGCGGAGGCTCGGGTTCGGTGACCTGCTGCACCCGGGAGGTTCGCATGGACAATTGTTTTTCCACGCCTTCAAAACGGACGGTGAGTTGGCGCGTTTGGCTGTCGAAAGCCACCGCTTCCAGGCCGTGAGCCCGCTCTCCGAGCCCAAGCCAGAAACTCCGTCCATTGGCCGGATCGTTGATGCTGAACATGGCTCCTCCGGGAAGACTGGCGACCGACCTGAGTTCAAGCTGGTCAAGAAAAGAGGAAACGTCGGCTTCCTCGCTGGCATAAGCCGTCAGGCCGATGCCGAAGACCGCGATCATCATCGCGGTCAGAACGGTATGGATTTTTTTCATGGCGTGCAGATTGTGCAGTGTACAAGTACTTAATCGCTGAAAACGGGGCTTTGGTTTCATTATTTTTTTCAAACCGGTCATGCTGCCCCTGCAAAGCCCATTTCAACGGTCGCCCGATACGATACGAAAGGGCAGGCGACGGGGACACCGGCTTTATTCCGACCGATGAACCGCCAGGCGGATAAAGCGTCTTTCCGCCGCACCCACCGGGTGTTCGTCGAAATAGGTCTGGCTGCCGGGCAAAACGAACGGGCCGTACGTCCGCAGGGGATACCATCCTTCCCGGAGGTCATCCGACGCTTCGACCACGTAGGTCAAACTGGGGTCCCCGATGTGCTCGAAGTGCAGCCAAAGGTATTCCTCCTCACTTTCACCCGGTTCTATGGACAGGTTGCGAATCTCAAAATCGGCCCACTCGACCCAGGCTGCGTTCGGATCGGCGTTGCCCCAGACCGTATGAATCAGACCGATCTCCAGTTCCGCGCCGGTGGCCACCAAAGCGGGAAGAGTTTGACTGCCCATTTCGTCCCATGCTTCCCCATTCTGGCTGCGCAGAGCCGCCACCCTCCCGGTGGCGTGTTCGAATTCGATTCGCAGCCAGGGGTATCCGGGGGAGGCAGTAAAGGTGCCGTCATGAGTCCGTGCGAAATTCTGCACCACCTGCATACCGTTGCCGTGTCCGAAGGCCTCGAAGAAGTGATGGGCCACGTAGTGGGACACCCCGGCACTATTGTCGGACCGGCCAATATAGAGCATAGGCGCGGTGAAGTTTACGTAACCGCGGTCGAAGGTGCTGCCGCTGGAGGGGGCGCTGGCCAACCGCACGGTAGCCTGGAAATCGGCGTCGGCGGGAATCGCCCGAGCGATGGTGAGCGGATAGGCATCGCCGTAAGTTCCCGAGGAAGTCATATAGAGAACCCCGTCGCGAGCCTCGATTGTCGCGGCCGTTGCGCTGGAGGCCCCGGTAATCCGGTCCCATCCGGTTCCGTCCAGCCCTTCGGCGAGGAAATCGCGGCCATAGTGGAACCCATCGGCAAAAGTTCCCTGCACGGGGCTGCGGCTTCTGCCCATGATCAGCCTCGACGCCGCGTCACCGGGGACCGTCGGGTCGGCGCCGAGCGCATACTCGATCAGGTTGGGGAAACCATCGCCATCGAAATCCGCCCAATCCGCCGCCGGACCGGTGTTTTCCGCCGAGCCGAAATGCGTCAAACGCCACTCTTCAATGAGCGGCTCGGCGGCCGGCACCACCACCCGATCGTAGATGAAGGCGTTCATGATCTCACCGTCGAAGTGGTACTTGGGGTTGCCGCTGGAGGCCGATTGGGCGAATCCGATGCGAAAATTCTTGCCGGGGACGTCCGCCTCGCCGGCGCTGTAGTTGCGATCCGCCACCTGTTGCCCATCGAGGTACAAAACGGCCCGTCGGCCGTTGTAGGTGAGCGTGACGGTCTGCCAGGTATTCAGCTCGATATCCACCCCGGTATCCCAGAATCCGACATTGGCCAGGCGCACGAAGATTCTTTGATTTCGGAGTCCGAAACCGCTTCCCCGCAACGCCGCGGTCCGCTCGTCGGAGGAGTCGAAAATTGCCGAATAATAGACATTGCTTCCCGGAGCACGGGGGAATACGCGGGCTTCCAGGGTGCGAACCAGACCGTCTCGGATGCCCGATTGGACTTCGGTATCGGTCCCGTTGAAGTCGCCCGGCTGGTTCACGAAAAACGCTCCGATCCGGTTCCAGGAGCGCATCCGTTCCAACGCGATTTCAATGGCGTCCAGAGTTACATTGTAAAAGCGCACGTCCGAAATATCCCCGGCAAACAGGTTTCCGTCCCAATCGCGCCCGACATAAAGCGCCTCAGGGCTCAGGTAATCGCCCGGACCCAGGACCTGTTCCGTAAATGCGGCCGCCGGACGGCTGTCTTCGGGTTGAGCGTCGACGTAGAGGATTCCATTGCGCCCGGCGTCGATGGAAAAGGCGAGATGGGTCCATTCCCCGACCGGGATGACGGACTGGGAGACATGTTCGGAAACCGAGGTTCCGTCGCTGATTATCACCCGAGCCCGACCCGAGGCATCGCGTGGAACGATTTGAAAATACCGGTCGCGAGCACCACCAAGGAAAAGCACCGGATGAACGGCGTTGGCCTCGGCGGGTTTCACCCACATGCTGAACGTGGAGGCGCGGAGGGCGGCGACGTTGCGGTCCAGAACCGCATAACCGGATTCCCCGTCCAAGCGCAGCACGCGGGAGTTCAGTTGACTGTCGCTGATCCGCTGCGCGCTTCCCCGCAACAAGCCGTGGGCGCTGCCGAACTCATCCAGCAGCAGAGCCCCTTCGTGCTCCTGCATGCGGAATGATGCGATCAGGCCCCGCGGCTTCGCCTGGGTGCGAACCCAGTAATCGACATACCAGTCGCCCCATGGCACGTGAGAATAATGCACACCGTCCGAGAGCGATTCCGCCATGGCGTAATCATAATCGAGAATGGCGTCACCGGTAATCCCCCCCCCGAGCGGACTCGTCTGACCACGCGCCAGGGCCTCATTGTGCAGACGAACGTTCCCCTCCAGCAGGGCATACTCCGTCACCGAGGCATTGTCATTGACCTGGACACTGCCGCGTACCACCCCCCGATCACGCACCCGCGCCTGCCCGCGGACGATAGCCGAACCGCGCACCACCGCATACCCGGAGACCGCCGCGTTGCCTTCCACCCTCGCCTGTTCGGCCACTACTGCATAATCCTCGATCCGGGCGGAACCGGAAACCGTGGCATTGCCCAGCACCCGCGCATTGGGGCCTACCCAGGCGGAGGAGCTCACATTGGCCGAATTCGCCACCCAGCCCCCGCCGTTGGCATGATGACTTCCGCTGGCCGTGTTCCAGTCCAGTTGACGTGCCGCCGGTTTCGCACCGTCGATTCGGACTTCGTAGGGATAACGCAAGCGGTCGGGATGGCGATCCAAAGGCAACCGGTTGGCAGTCCATTCCAGGTTGAGCGCGGTATCCGTCGGAGTCGCCACCACCACCAAAAAAATCCGGGTTTCGTCGGGTTCCAGGGAAACCGATTCCACCCCCGGAGGGAACGGACCATGATAGCGTATGTTCCCACTTTGGCTGCGCGTGGCCAGACTCCACCGCCAGTCCTCCCGATCCCCGGGCACGGCGATCCCCTCGAATTCCACCGTGACGGACGAGGATTCGACCTCGAGTTCGTGGTACATGTAAGCGAAGCGTTCCGGCGCACGGGCGGTGGGCACCCGCCACCAACCGGGCCGGTCCTGGCTGGGAATGAGCAGGGAGCCGGTAAGGTAATCGTGCCAGGCCCGATTCTGATTGGTATTCCAAAGCTGGCCTCGAAACAGATCGGCCTGGGCAAAATCCAGGAACGGCCAGCGCCGCAAGCCATTGGCCACCACATCGTGCACGTCTTGCCCGGGGGGTAAAATCGCCGCCAGGGTATCGTACACCGTGGCGTCGCGTGTTCCGAGGTACCATAGCTGCGCCGGAAGGTGCGGGTCCAGATCCGAACCCGGCTCCAGGGCCAACGCTTCCAAGGCTGTGTGAATCCGATAGTCCTGATAGATCAGACGCCCGTGGTCCTGGCGGTAGTTGGAATTGATCAACGGGAACATGGACAACTGCGCCCGCTGGTTGGCCGGAAAACGAACCGCGTGATGCATCTGCCAGGCTTGGCGCATGTAGTTGGCGTGCGACTCCCAGTGTCCACCCGCGAGGAAATTGATCTGGTGGCCTTGAAACACATGCGCCACCTCGTGCGGCACCGGATTGCCCCAACCCTCATCGAAGAGACCGCCGGCGGGCACGTTCAACCAGCCGAATCCGTTGCGGCCTCCCATCCAGAATCCGCCGTGCCAAGTGGTGTGGTTGACCTTATACCGATTGCCATCACGCCGCCAAAGATCCCAGTTTTCAAAGGGTTCCCGGTAACCGAGGATTTTATGGAAAACCTGATGTGACTCCTCCGCCATTCGCAAAGCCCGCCGCCCATGAACCGGAGGATTGAGCCGCGAATCGACATCATAGGACGCCGGAGACCACCAAAAAACAAAGTGCTTGGATTCCATACGACTGACATCTCCCATCGATTCTCCGGAGGCGAAACCGAGGTCTGTGTTCACCAGCAGTTCGTCTCCCGGCTGGTCACCAATCTCGATGTAGTCGATTTTGAATGACAAACCGGCTCCGTCGGTTCCCACCGGATACACCCGGAGATCGGCCAATCGGTCCCGCCACCAGACGATCAGCCCCAAATCGATCCGGTAGGTCTCCCACTCACCCGTCTTATTCAAGTGACGATTTGGAATGCGGAACTCCCGTCCGGAGGAGGAGTTGCCCCGGTTTACGGACGTGCCGAAACGGAAAATCACATCGCCGGAAAAGTCAGCCGGCAGCTTCAATCGGGTCTGCAGGTAATTAAAGAAACCGAAGTCGAGGTCCGGACCGTCGAAATCGACCACTTGCAGGTAGGGAGCCGCCGTGCCCGCCGTGCCCTGTAGAGCACCCCCGGCAACCGTCAGAGCAGAAACCCCGTTCCCCTGCCACCCAAGCGGGTCGTCCTGCTCCCAGTCCCAGGCATAGGGGGCGACCGTCGTCGCTTCCCCCAACCGATTGCTTTCCTCACCCTGCCCCGGCAGCGGAGCGACCGCGATGATGGCAAAATCATCCTCGATGGCATAGGCAGACATGATAACCGGCGTTAGGCCAACCAATGCGTAAGGTGCGAGAGAGAGAAGTAAGCGACGCATAATATCGCTCCATGATGGTGGTTAACACGATCAAGTCGACCGGTTTTGATCCCTGCCCTCCAATTAGAATCCGGAAGTCAACCCCGTGCCCGCCCATGGTGAAACAAAAGAAAACGGATCATGCCGCCGCCAGCCCCTCAACTCCTGTCAAAACAACCTGTCCTCTTCGCCTGTAAAGAATCTGTAATATGCACTCCAGGAGATAATTAGATTGACTACTCACGACGGTTTGTACATCAAATTGAACAAAAACCGTTTAAAGCCTTGACCAGATCATTCACATCTTCGACGTCTCGCACGTTCATTATTGGCCTGATCATATCGGCGATCGCATTCGGCTTATTCTCCGGTGCCATTCTGCAAAAGGGTTCCGCGCCGGCACCCGCAGAGCCGACGTTCGTGCCGGTTCCGCCGGACGAGGGAGGCTCACGCTACAAACGATTCCTTACGTTGAACGAGCGCGTTCAACAGCGTCAAGGTGACCCTGAAATCCTCTTTCTCGGGGACTCGATCACGCAGGACTGGGAAATCACCGGACGGATGGTGTGGGATGAGTACTACGAAGGAAGAGCCCTGAATCTCGGAGTGGGGGGTGACCGCACCCAGAATGTCCTTTGGCGACTGGAGAACGGTAACATCGACGGCCTCTCCCCCCGCGTGGCAGTCGTGTTGATTGGCGTGAACAACTCCGGCCGCAATACCTCGACGGAAATTCTGCAAGGTGTGACCGCGGTGGTGGCAAAGCTGCGCGAAAAACTTCCCGAAACCAAGATCCTGTTACTGGGAATCTTTCCCCACAAAGCTGATTTCCACCACCGGCGCGGCCTGACCGCCCAGGTCAATCAGGTTCTGCCGCGCCTCGCCGATGGCGAAAACGTCTTCTTCCTCGATATTGGGCACCGCTTTCTGGCCGATGACGGTACCATTCCCGATTCCATCATGCCGGACGAACTGCACCTCTCCGAAGCCGGCTACCGGATCTGGGCCGAGGCAATGGAGGAACCCCTGAATGCGCTCCTGCTCGGCCGTCCTCTATCCTTTACTCACCGCTAGGTTCGCCGGCTGGCTCATTCCTTACCCGGCTTCGTCCCGGGCAAACGATTCAAAGGTTCGACGATATCGGGTCGCCGGCGAGAGGAAAGGCGTCCGGATCGAACCCGCCTTCAGTCCGAATCCGCCGGACCGAGATAGTGTCCCTCGGAAGAATACTCCCGGTCGAAGGGCAGATCGGGATGGCCCAGGACAAAATTTTCCGTGCGGGAAAGGGATTCAGGAAAAGGATAATATTCCGGACTCAGAAAATGAACGTAGTAGGAAAGCGATCCGCCCACCTCCCCGGTTACGGAATTGTATTCAACCACCACGGACGGCCTGTCGAACTCCGAAAAATACCGCTGGGCTCCCGACGCGAGCCACCGGGCGTCACTGTCGGCTACCGACTCCATCGGAGCCGCGTCCTCATGATTAAAAGCAGGGGCTTCGGAGACCCCCGTGACCGCGGAGACACGGGAGAACGTGGGAATGGCGATCGATGCCATCATCGCCAACGGGAAAGCGCCCGCCCTCGCAAGTGAGCTTTTATGAGAGGCCGGCAATTCCGAACGCACGAGAATTCCATCCGGAAGATTGTGACGCAGGGATACGGTCGGACGATTCGCCCGGGGCATCCAAGAGCTTAAGAAACGAAAGACAGGCCCCATTTCGTCATCATCGCCCAGTGATGTCATAAAGTGACGCAGTTCCTCGTAAGCCTCGGGACGAACAAACTCGATCTGGTTTCCCCTCGCTCCCCCCAACGCCTGTACCGCGTTCTGAAAAGAAACGTCATTCCCCAGATGATTATTCTGAAGTCCGAGCACCCGGTCAAGGTGGTCCTCTGAAGACGCGATGAAGATATCATCCCCCTGAGCTAGAAACACCAGGCGGCTGTTCGTGAGCTCGGGATCGATCGGATCCCGCATTCGATAGGCGGGGTTTCCTTCGCGCTCGAATGCTTCAAAGCGCAGATCGTTCGCGATAAAGCCGGTTAGGATCGGCCCCAAATTTTCCACCCGGGCAAAAAACTCGATGCCCGGAATTGATACGTTGGTATCCGGAATCGGAACGCGCGCCGTTCGGTCGAGGTTCACCGCGGCCGACAGGCGGCCCCTAAGCTGTTCCACCAGCGCTCCATAGGTGATCTCGTAACCGGGTTCAATCGGCTCCTGGAGCGCGGCCTCTATCATATTGGGTCCGGCTTCTCCCATCACCACCCGGGAAACATTTTTAACGGTTTCGAGCAGCGCGGGGATATTGTACTCGATTTCATAAAAATAACTGGCGTCAGCCGGAGTGTAGGGCAGTCCGACGAAAGGCCCGGGCTCGCCCCCAAACGCTTGAAACAATCCGTTCCTTCCTTCCGGAAGGTACAAAAAGACGCTGTTCCGATAGAGCCCCTGATGCCGGACGGAGGAAAGCCCGAACGCCCGCAGGCCGTTCAAATTGGCCTCCCTCAACATGGCTTCGGCGCTGACGGGAATCGGTGGGATGGGCGAAACCGCCTCCTGAATTATTCCAATGAGCGGCTCAATCTTACGGGCCAGGGATAACAAATCCTCCTCCAGGTCCACGTAAAGAAACACCGGACCGCCGAGCTCGAGGCGTTCCGCAACCGGCAGGAAGGCGTCACTGATTTCGCCCTCATGCAAAGCCAGCTCGCCCCGAGCCGGCAATGCCGCAAAAAGCGCCGTTATCGCCAGGCAACCGGCAACGCGAATAATGGGAGGGATATTCTTAAGGCAGGTCTTCATGAGAAGTACGCAAATTACCCTCGATTTCCGACGGATGCGAGCAAGAAATTTGGCGCCGGAATTGCGGTTCCCGGCAACCTTTACCGGTCGAGCTCGACCGGATCGATGCCTTCATGGGTCGGCTGCACCCGGAGGATCCGGCCGTCTTCGTCGAACTCCATCCGGTCGATACAGGTTTCACGGTGAAACCCGGCATCGCCTCCCATCTCGATGCCTTTCGGGTAGGTAAATCGATGATACACGATGTACCATTCGTCGCGACCGGGGACCTGAATGACGGAGTTATGCCCGGTCCCGTAGATGCCGATGGAGGGATCCTTGGCGATCACCAGGTTGTCTTCGGGAATCTCGAGCGGACCCAGGGGTGAATCGGCCATGGCGTAGCGCACACGATAGTTCTCACTCCGAGTGTCGTCCTCCGACCAAAGGAAGTAATACTTTCCCTCCCGGTACAGCACGTGTACGCCTTCCCGGAAGGTGCGGTCGGGTGTCATGACCACGATGCTGTCCTCCTTGAGAGAAACCATGTCGTCGTTGAGTTCCGCTCCGGCCATGTACCCGTTGCCCCAATACAGGAAATACTTTCCGCTTACCGGATCGCGAAACACATCCGGATCAATGTGCTGTCCGCCCGTTACGCCTTCCGGAAAGGTATCGACCAGGGGCTGGCCGATATCGACGAACCGTCCGTCCGGCTCGTCCGAAACCGCAACGCCGACTCGCTGCGCGGCCGTGAAATAATAAAAGTAGCGATACTCGCCATCGATTTGTCGCTCGATCATGGCGGGGGCCCAGGCGTTGCGGCTGGTCCAGGAGACGTCTTCCTCCAGGTCGAGAATCACTCCCTCGTCAACCCAGTCCACGAGGTTGTCGGAGGAAAATGTCTTGAAATACGTGCCCGACCAGCCCAGGTAACCATCGCTGGTGGGGTAGATGTAGAAACGTTCGTTCTTTTCAGAGAAGATGATATCGGGATCGGCATAGTAACCGTCGAGCACGGGGTTGTGCCAGACCTCTGCGGAAACCTCGAAGGTCAGGCGGGGCTCCCCGTCGAATTCCAAGGTGTAAGTGACCGGTCCCGCGCTGAAATCCTGCGCTCCCTCGGGAATAACGGAAATCCCGGATAGGGTTTCGAACCGGGGATCGAAGCGAGCCGGATCCGCCCCTCGCCACAATGGGATATGCATTGTGCCGGCATCGGTATCGACGGAGATATTGCGGTGGCGGACGTATTCCGCCCCCACTCCGGTGACAAAGTGCTCCAGCGACCCCCATTCCTCGAGCAAGCGAACGTGTTCTTCGCGGGTGATCGACATCACCGAACCGTGACGCGGCCGGAAATCCATGGAGATACGGTCATCGACCAACTCGAAATTCAGGAGGTCGGTGCTTTCGGCGAACTGGTAGTCTCCCCGGATGTAAACATCGTACATGAGGATCCAACGATCACTGTCGTGCAAACGAAATACCGCCGATCCCTCGACCGCTTCCCGGGTTTTGTCCACCCGCTCGGTGCTGTGAAGCTCATACCCTTCCGTCAAACGATCCGAGATCGCCACCTTGATTCCCGGGTCGATGTCGTCGGCTTTGTGGAAGAGGTAATACTTCCCGTAATGGTAAACGATATCGCCATCGATGGACGCGCGGTTTTGGCTCTCAGCCGGCGGGAAATAAAGCTGCTCCGGCGTGGTGGCGAGAGCCGTGAAATCGTCATTGGCATAGGCGTAATAGATGATATCCGGTTCATTCGGGGATTTCATGGAAAAATACACCATGTACTTGCCGGTCTCGGGATCGTAGATGGTCTGCGGCGCCCAGACGCGATAGACATCCCCGAATTCCTCGGGGAAGGCCTCATGTATATCCACCACCGACGACTCCCAGTGAATCAGGTCACTCGACTTCATCAGCACCATGGCGTGATTGCTCCAGCCCATGGTGGGAACGTGAAGGTCGGTCACCACCATGTAAAACGTTTCCCCATCCTCACCCCGGATCACGTGCGGGTCGCGCACCCCGCCCGAATTACTGATCTCACGGGAATCGACGATGGGCCGATTCTGGTTCAACGCCCGCCAATTGAACCCGTCCTCGCTCACGGCGAAATGAATCTGTTCCTGTCCGGGGCCGTTGCCGACAAAGTAGGAGAATAAATAAGCCGAGTACTCCTCTCCCGACCTGGGTTCCAATTCGGAGCATCCGGTCAGACCGGTTAGGATGATCACCATCGCACCACACAGGCGGCATAGAGCCTTTTCAAAGCAGTTCATCGATCACATCCTTCATTTAGTTCGCTGACATTTCCCGGTCCGCCGTGAATCGCCACGTATAAACCGGGTGTCTGGATAAGATCGCGCGTCTCTTAATTGATCACAAGTGCAAAGCGGCTAATAAGGGCTGATGCGGGGGGAATTTCACCTTTGTTAATCTCTCCCATCACCGCCACTGATATCGAAACCCACCACGCCTTCCTTCATGTAACAATCGCTGAAGATGCGTCTGCAAGCGGACACGCCACGATAAGATTCACATCCCTACCCTTTCAATGGTCCCTCCGCTTACTCCACCTTCATGATACCATTCATCACCCGCCAGTGGCCGGGGAAGGTGCAGACGTAGGGGTAGTCGCCCGGCTCTTCGGGTGCGGTAAATTCAAGTATCTGCTCTTCTCCCGGGGCCAGCATGCGGGTGGCGTGCAGCACCTCATCGGAATCGGGAACATACTCGCGCGCCAGCCCTTCCGGCGTAAGGCTCATGCGGTCGGCCGCCACGCCGACCGACTCCAGGGCGCCGGGGCGGACTATGAGAAGATTGTGCTCCATGTGGTCGGTATTGATAAAATGGATACGCACCCGCTGACCCCGCCGCACCTGGAATTCTTCGACATCGAACTCCATCGTGCCGTTCACCACCCCGATGCGCACGACCAGAACATCGTCGTCCCCGGCCGCCGTTTCTTCGACCGGAAGTGGCGTCTCGGGCCGAAAGCCGGTCGTCCGCACCATCTCGGCCACCTGGGCCAAACGTCCCTCGGGCGACGCTGCGGAAAGCTCGACATCGAGGGCACTCGACGCCGTCAGAAACCCGTCGCGGTGCACGGCGGCGGCGATCGTCCCCGCTTCGCGTATCCAGCGGTCCGTGACATTCTCATCGGCGCGCAGCATCCGGAAGATCGATTCTCCCGCGGGACCGGATGGGGGAAGGTCGGCCAGGGCAATAAGGGTCGCGAGCCGGACCTGGACGTTGTCGTCGGTCAGCAGTTCCGCCGACAGAATCCGCTCGACCGACTCCGGCGCCGGCGGAAGCACCTGCACCGCATTGCGGCGGACCCCGGCGGAGGGGTGCTCGAGCGCCCGGTACGCGGAGGCCAAGGCGCGGCCGTTGCCTTCGGCATCCAATTGCCCCAGCCCGTGCAGGGTCCACAGGGCGTGAATGGCGCCGGCGTTGAGCCCGATCGCGTCCACAGATCGATCGTCGACGAGGGCAATCAGGGCGTCCGTCACGTCGGCCTCGCCCCGCTCCACCAACAACCTCTGGGCATGCATTCGCCAGAGCTGGTTGTCGTGCCGCAGGGCTTCCACCAGGACCTCGGGCGCGGCGCTCGCCAGGTCGATCGGCTGGTAAGGTTCCGCGTCCTCCCAGACGATTCGATAAATCCGGCCGTGCTCCTTGTCGCGCAGGTCGGTCACATAGGCGTTGCCCGGCCCGTGCTCCTCGGCCGGGCGTCCCGGCACCAGGTGCTGGGAGACGTACTCGTAAAGGTCGGCGATCCAGACGGCGCCGTCGGGCCCCACTTCCGCCGCGACCGGAGAGAACCAGGCGTCGTCGCCCGCGATCAGATTCATCTTGTTGAAAGCATCGAAACTCGATCCCCGGGGCTCCAGCACGAAGGAACCGGTCAGGTGCCCGGTAATGTCGGTGATCAACGCCTTGCGATTCCAGAAGGCCGGCGGATAGGCGCGCGCGGTATAGAGTGCGTGGCCCCCGGCGGCGGTGAAGCCGCCATAGACGTTGTTCTGGCGCAGCATGTTGGTGACGGCCAGGAACCGCGGTCCGATGGAGGAAATGCCTTCGGTCATCGAAGGGCGCAACCCGTCGACTTTTTCGTAATAGCGCTGGGGAAAGGGCAGGTAGGTACTCGGCTGCGCGTTGGCGGTGGCGCCGAAAACGATTCCTTCCTCGCTCAAACCGATTCCCCAGGCGTTGTTCGATAGCGACCGCACGAACTCCAGCATGGAGCCGTCCGGTTTCATGCGGAAGATGTCATTGGCGGTGTAGGAAAAATCCCGCCCTCCGACGCTTCCTTCATAACCGGCCATTCCGACGGCGCCCCAGATGTGATTGTCGAGCCCGTACCGAATGTTGTTCGGACCGCCGTGCGTGTCCCACTGCGACCAACCTTCGATCAGAATCTCCCGATGGTCGGCTTTTCCGTCGCCGGTGGTGTCTTTCATGAAGAGGGTGTAGGGCGCCTGTTTGACAATTACCCCGCCGCGATGAAATGCGATTCCGGTCGGAATGTTCAGATCGTCGGCAAACACCGTTATCTTGTCGGCCCGTCCGTCGCCGTTGGTGTCCTCAAGGACTTTTATCCGGTCTTTTCCCGGCTCGCCGTCGCGCACCTGGTGCGGGTAATCCACGGTCTCGGCCACCCAGAGCCGGCCGCGCTCATCCCAGGCCAGGACGATCGGGTTCACCACGTCGGGCTCCGAAGCAAAAAGCTCAACCCGGAAGCCGGCAGGGGTGATCATCCTGCTCATCGACTCTTCGGGAGATAGCGGCTCCGCCTGCAAGTCCCAGGCCTCCTCCTCGACAGGTTCGCCGAGAAACGGCGCCTGCCCGCCCGTCTGGATCAGGCGTGGCGGCGGCGGCGGATAGGTCTCGACTCTCCGGTAGCGCAACGGGCTGTGGATCGTGCGCTCGGCCAGCACCCGCGGGACATCCTGTCCGGCCGCCCAGCGAATGCCGCGTTCCAGCAGATCGTGAAACCCGGGATGCCGCCAGGAGTGGTGATCGTGGCCCCAAGCGGTGTAAAACACCCGCCCCTCGCCCTGTTCGCGCACCCACGTCCAGGGTTCCAACTCGCCGTCGTCGCGCCGATGATAACTCAGCACCGTGCGCCCCTCCTCATTGTGGTCCCGGTGCACGCGGGTTTCATCCCAGGTCTCGAACGGCTCGAATCCCTGCATCAAGGGATGGTCCGGCTCGGCGATTTCGGTGGTCATGACCCCGTCGCCGTGCCGATCGAACCGCGCCCCCATCAGCCGTATCACCGCCTCCGAATTCACGAAGTTGTTGGTGGCGGTGTGAATCGGCAGAAACCCTCCACCGGTCTCCACGTACTCCAGCAGCGCCCGCTCCTGGTCCTCGGTGATACGAGAGCGATTAGCGTATAACAGGAACGCGTCGTAGCGGCGGAGCGTTTCCAGGTTGATGTCGTCCTGGTCCTCCGTGTAGACGAGTTCGATTCCCCGATCGAGCATGGCGGGCGCGGCGTCGCGCAGCCGTTCCACCGGCCGGTGCAAACCCTGGTCGCCGAGAAACAGCACCTTCAACCGGTGCGAGTCGGCGACGGCCGCGTTGGCGACAGACAACGAGGGAATGGCCGAAAGGATGACAATAAGCCCAGGGAGCAGAGGCAACCACCCAATCGATTTGCGTGCGATGTTCATTTCGAGGTTCCTTGTGTTGAATCCGTTACGAATAAGCAGTTGCCGCCCGTCAAATCCTCGAAAAAACAGACCTGGCGACCTCCCCTACAGCACTGCCGAAAATCGAAAAAATGTCAACCGGCGCCCCGACCCGGCCGCAATCCATCCAGGGGGGTCGCAGGCCACAAAGAGACTTCCCGCCGGGTCCCGCTGATGATAAAACCTGTGGCATGATTGAAGTTGAAAAGCTGAACGACCAAACCTACCGGGTTACCGTGTCCGATGCCCGAACAACACGCCATGAGGTAACTCTTACCTCGGACTACCACCGGAAGCTCACCGGAGGCAAAGTGAGTCCGGAAAAACTTATCGAGCGCTCCTTTGCCTTCCTCCTGGAACGCGAACCCAATACGAGCATTCTCGCCCGTTTCGACCTGCCGGTGATCAACCGGTATTTCCCGGAATTCGAAGAGACGATCAAAAAACGCCTTTGATGCTAGCCGGAATGGCACTCATATAAGCCCTCCATCGGGATCGAAAAGCCGCTAACACAATTTCTGTCAATCACTTCGATAGCGATCCCGATTTCGATCTGCTCCGCCATCTCCGCTACGTCGATATTGAATAGAATGATCCTTAACCGAGAAGCATTCAGGCTAATCTTCCTCGCCCCAAAAAAAGCTCCGGCACTCAAGAATGCCGGAGCTTATTGTTAGAAACAATAGGTGACGCTGTTTGAAACAACGGGCTTAGGCGGACCGCTTGCGCCTGCGATACAGAATCGCTGCCCCGAACCCGACCAAGCCGAAGATCGCCGCATAGGTGGAAGGTTCGGGAACGGCGGTAAGGTCCGTGTAGTGTTCCACGGCGTTCCGCATCGCTATAATGCCGTCCAAGTTGTCGGCGAGAACCGTGTCGGTACCGGTACTGGCAATCTGAAACACATTCCAGAGCAGCCGGTCGCCGCCGAAGACTTGTCCCCCGGCGGACTCCTCACCGGCGAACCATCCGGCGGCGAGGATGTTGCCATTGATCGTGGCCAGGATGGTGCCGGTCCCGACCGTGCCCTCACCCAAGGCCTCGTTGCTCGCGAAGGTTGAGTGAAAGTCATGGGCGCCAGCCGAGAACCCCAGGATGGAGGCGCCCGCCGCGGTCACCGTCGTTTCGTTCCCGCTTGCGTCCGAGGCGTTGATCGTATTGCCGCTATGCCAAGACCAACGATCACCGTTCGTCCGGGACACGAAACTGGTGAAAGAGACCACCGGAATCGTCAGCGCGTTGAACGTCGCGGAATTGGTCGCGTTATTATATTCGCCGCTGTTCAGGTGACGGCCAACCATAAAAACATCGGTTCCAAGAGGAATAGTCGCGGGATCTGAAAAATTCCCGTATTGAAACGACGTAATGTTCGTGAAATTGTTGTTCACGAAGTCGATGAGCGGCTGGTCATGGCCTGCATTTGTGCCCGACATCACGACGTTCACCGCTTGAAGGGGAATTGCCCAGCCCACTGTCAGCAGGGCGAATGCAGCGATAAACTTAAATGATCGCCGCGGGGTGTGGATTTTTTTCATATTGTATTGTAGTTAGGGTTATCAGGTATAATGGGTTGTCTGTCCTCGCCTGCCGCGAGGACACTAGAGATCCGCGATTCAAAAAAGCAAGCCTTTTTTTACTACGTCCAAATAAGTTTCGCCCCGGGTGCAATGAGGGGGGGCGCGAATGGGGTCGGATCCGTTGTTTGGAAGGATTCCCTGGAGGGCACGGCTCCGTCCGTGCCGCCCGCCGGAGATGGCGCGCCCCCACGCGTCCGGCGGGCGTTCGGACGCGAAGGGCGCAGCGCCGCCGAACCTTGAAACAACCGAGCATCCGACAGGCGAGACCTTCGTCTACCGTCCGTCGTGCACCGATTCCAAATCGGGATCCCGTACCGCGTATCGGATCCGAACGCCTCTTGGATCCCGGGAATATTCCACAACCTGCAACATGCCGGTGATGCCCTCGACCGTGGCGAAAGTGTACGTCACGGGCAAACCTTGCCGATGCCGAACCTTGACGGCGGTTTCCGCCACACTGGGTTCGGGCGTTTCCGGGTGGCCGGCCGAATGTCGTTGATTCTTCTACTCTTCCGCTTCCTGCGGCCGGATCGCTTCTCCCGTCGGGGAGAGGACGATTCTCTCCGAGGCAATCTCCTTCGTCGAGTCCGCGACGAGTTCGAACATCCAGTTCAGGGCAATCAGATTTCCTGAGAAACTGTACGGTCCGCGCGGGAGGTAAACGCTGAATGGGCGACGATCCTCGGCCGGCGGATTATCAAACGGCACTGTGCGGATGAGTTCCACTTCCGGATCCGCCCTCCCTTCCGTGTGCCAGAGGAGGTGGAGTGTAACCGTTTCCGGTTTGCTACCAAGCTTCCACGACACGGTCCCGGTCACCTCCTCGCCGGGGTGGAAGTTCCGGCGCTCGCTCGCGAACTCTATTTTCAATTCGTCCATGGCTTAAACAACCGCCTTCGGCAGCACCACGATGGGAAAAGTGGTATCCAGATCGGGCCACCGTCGTATCTTTCCTTGAAAACGCAGACCCCAGATAATCTTGTTATTGAAGCCTTCAAACGAACACATTGTGTCGGGTGGGATTTCAATTTCCAATGTCCCTTCAGACATGGAGAATCTATCGGACGACTCGAAAAGCGTCTTCGAATAAATTTCCGAAGTGGCGGTGCGGTAAGAGTCTCTGCCCACTTTATAGTTCGCCGATTCCGTTCCTTCCAGGCAAATCGTCAATGCCTCCAGGCGGTTGTTCGGATCCTTCATTAATCCATCGTTCCGCTACCAGCCCCGCTCTCGCGCACCTATCGCATACGCGAAATGAACAAGGCCCACGACGAAGAACAGCAGCCAGTACTTTTCCCCGACGGACCCAGCGGAATGTCCGCTCAACACACCCAACAACGCCGGCATCATCATAAAAAAACCCGTCATCGTGGCAAAGACCCGGGCTCCTTCACGTTCCCGCGCAAAAAATCGGAACCAGAAGAAAAGCTCCATTCCCGCCACCACCAGCGGGCCCATGACAATTTTGGCGCGGAACGGATCCGTCGTACTGACCACACCCTCGGGTTGTAACACAAACTGCAAAAATTGCCAGGCGCACACCCCGATCAGTACCCAGACGGAAGCGATGAACAACAGGCGCAGGATCAGGTTGGTTCGCATGGCTCAAAACAGGATGGCGGCGATCATGACCACTTTAGTCCGAATGCTACGGTTAAGGATTTTCCTATTCAATACCGTTATGGTAGCGGCTCGGCCGGTTTGGGGAGAAATCTCGAATTTCAAATTTTCAATCTGAAATGCTTTTTAGTTCGACCTTCAGAGGCCGAACGAAAAAGCCGGGGTTGCGACCTGGAATCGATACATCCGCATCTTGCATTCCCCCGCGAACCCGGGTACCGTTTGCCCTACCGCCTATGCTGTCGCGATTCCGCATTCTTCTGGTCACTACGGGAATGACCGTCGCCCTTGCCGGCGCTGACCTGAGGCTCTCGTCCGCCCAGGAAACGCAACGTTCCGGCGACGAGTCCGCCTCGGCCCCACTGGAACAACTGGAACTGCGGGCCGTTGTCAGCCTGCCGGGCGCCACGCTGTTCAGCCTTCACGACCGGACCCTGGAACGCGCCTTCTGGATCGACGACGCGCAATCCCGCTACGGTATTCAGGTGGAATCCTTCGACGCTGAACGCAATCTGCTTGTTCTTCGTCATGGAACGGCCACCCGGGAACTCGCGCTTCAAAGAACGCGTATCCTCGAACGGGACGAGGAAGAGCTCACCGAACGCGAGCGACTCGAACAGCGCTGGGCCGCGCGCGAAGAGGAGCGCGAACGCTTCGGCCCCCGCTGGGAAGCCGCCCTGGAGGATTCGCCGGAACTGCGTGAACTCACCGAGCATTTTCGCGAGGTGATCGGCGAATTCCGCGAACTGCGCGAAGGTCTCGAGAGCGCCGACGGCGACTCCGAGAAAGAAGCCCTCATCCGCGAGCGCCAACGGGCCATCGCCGCCGAATACCGCTTGATCGAAGACCTCGGGCTCAACCTGGTATCAGTGCATCCGGCGTTCGAACACGAGGACCGCGAAACGCTCGAAATTCTTCTTGGACTCGTCCGCCAGTCCTGGCCGGAAGCCGGGATGGAGTGATCTCCGCGACCTGCCCGCCGCTATGGCAGTACCAAAAGGATCCGTTGATCGAATTCGGGTGTCGGAACCCCGATTGGGCCCGACACAAAAGCAGGGGACATCGAATCGACCTGTGGATTTAATAACGGCCGATGGTCGATTGACAGGCAGCCGGCGGGGTTTAAGAATTCGATCCGCATGAATCCGGTAAAATTCCTCCTGTCCGACGAGGCGCTTCCAACTCAGTGGTACAATTTGCAGGCCGACCTGCCCGAAGCGTTGCCCCCGGTCCTGCATCCGGGCACGAAGGAACCGATCACCCCGGACGATCTGGCGCCGCTCTTTGCCCAGGCGCTGATCGAGCAGGAGGTCTCCACCGAACGCTGGATCGACATCCCGGAGCCGGTGCGCGAAATCCTGCTGCAATGGCGGTGCACGCCTTTGTACCGGGCACGCCGTCTGGAGAAGGCACTCGATACCCCGGCGAAGATCTATTACAAATGGGAAGGCACCAGTCCGAGCGGATCACACAAGCCGAACACGGCAGTTCCGCAGGCCTACTACAACCGGGCCGAAGGCATCCGCAAAATTTCCACCGAAACCGGCGCCGGCCAGTGGGGAAGTTCGCTGGCCATGGCCTGTTCCGTTTTCGGGCTGGAATGCCTCGTGTACATGGTCAAGGTTTCCTACAACCAGAAGCCCTACCGGCGAGCCCTGATGGAAACCTTCGGCGCCACCTGCATCGCCAGCCCATCCGACACCACCGAAAGCGGCCGCCGGATCCTGAAGGATGATCCCGACTGCACCGGTTCGCTCGGCATCGCCATTTCCGAGGCGGTGGAAATCGCGGCCAAAAATGAAGACACCCGTTATTGCCTGGGCAGCGTGCTCAATCATGTCCTGCTCCACCAGACCGTCATCGGGCTTGAGTGCCAAAAGCAGATGGAGATGGCCGACGATTACCCGGACGTCATCGTCGGTTGCACCGGAGGCGGCTCGAACTACGCCGGAATCTGTTTCCCTTTCCTCGGCGAGAAACTTCGCGGAGGGCGGGGCGTTCGCCTGCTGGCGGTGGAGCCGGCCGCCTGTCCGACCCTGACCAAAGGCCCCCTCGCCTACGATTTCGGAGACACCGCGCACCTCACCCCCCTGGTGAAGATGCACACCCTCGGCAGCGGCTTTGTTCCCGCCGGCTTTCACAGCGGCGGACTGCGCTACCACGGGATGGCACCGCTGGTCAGTCACGTGCTCGACCTCGGGCTTTCGGAAGCGCGGGCCATCAACCAGTTGGAATGTTTCGCCTCGGGTGTCACCTTTGCGAAAGCCGAAGGGATCATTCCGGCCCCGGAAGCCACCCACGCCATCGCCGGCGCCATCCAGGAAGCCAACCGGTGCAAGGAGGAAGGCCGTACCGAAACGATTCTGTTCAACCTCTGCGGGCACGGGCACTTCGACATGCAGGCCTACATCGACTACCACGCGGGCAAATTGCGCGACTACGACTACCCGCAAGAGGAAATCGCCATGGCCCTGGCAGGCCTGCCCAAGGTTTAGTCCCTTATTCCTGAAGTCCTGCGCTGGCCTCAGGAACCGGCGCGTTCGCGCGCACGCGGACCTTGGACCACCTCCGGACGGGGCACCCCATGGTACACTCGGCGCCTTCCGTGGCCAAATTCTTGTTATCTACAGAGTTGGAATCCGGAATGCCGGATTGTGATCACGGGAATTATTTATCTTGTCTAATCGAGGTTAAAGGTATGTATTATTATAATGTCACCTAAAAATCCGTTTAGGCTTGAACCCACTGAACCACCCTCACGTTGACTCACTCCGCCATCGTCCGGTTTTCCGACCATCACCATGACGTGCGCTTTCCTAAAATACCTCCACGAGCCCAGCCTCAGGGGACGGATTCCGTTTTTTCTCCTCATCATTTTGCTGGCTTCATCTTCCAGCGCCGCCGCGGAACATTCGGTTGCCCGGCAGTGGAACGAGGAACTGCTGGATGCTATCAGGCTCGATTTTCCCGACCCTCCCAAACACGCCCGCAATCTGTTCCACACCGCAGCGGCAATGTACGGGGCCTGGGCCGCCTACGATGAGGTCGCGGTAGGCTACCTGTTCAACGAAAAGGTCGATCCGCTTCCCGCCGACGTGGACGCCGCGCGGCACGAGGCGATCAGTTACGCCGCGTACCGTGTGTTGCGCGCGCGTTTTGCCGACAGCGTGGGCGCCGAGACCGTCCTGCCGAGATTCGACGCCAAGCTCGAAGCACTTGGGTACTCACCGCAAGAGGCACAGGCGCCAGCGACAAACGACGATACCGCCGCCGAACTGGGAAAGCGGGCGGCGGATGCGATCCTCGGCTGGAGTGCGCTGGACGAATTCGACAATCCCGTACACGAGGAAAGGTATTACTCAGGTGAAGTCACCCCGAACTACGATGTTCCGCTGAGTGCCTTGGGCATGAATCATAACTTCGTCTTCGACATGCCCATCGGGTACGGCATACCGGAGGAAACCGACCCCAATATCTGGCAACCGCTGGCAATGTCCTCCTTCATCACCCAAAACGGAATCGAATTTCCGGGAGGGATTCAGCCTTACATCGGCGCGCAGGGACTCGCCGTCACTCCTTTTTCCCTCACCCGGGACAATCCCGGGAAACCCTGGCTCGATCCGCACGGAGGCCACTCGCGTCTCAGCCTGCCCGGAAAACCCAGTCCCTCCGACCGGGAATACAAGGAGCAGGCCCTGGGCGTCCTGATTGCCAGCAGCCTCCTCAACGACGACACCCTGATCGACATTTCCCCCGGGGCGATCGGCAACAACCCGCTGGGCACGGAGGACGGCACCGGCTTTCCGGTAAATCCTGTAACTGGCGAACCCTACGAGCCGAACTGGGTGCGTCGCGGCGATTTCAACCGGGTCTTGGCCGAATACTGGGCCGATGGTCCCGACTCCGAAACGCCCCCAGGCCATTGGCACAGCCTCGCCAACGAAATCGCCGACCGGCCGGACTTCGAAAAACGCCTGGGCGGCAAGGGGCCCGTGTTGGACGACTTGGAGTGGGATATCAAGGTGTATTTTGCGCTGTCGGCGGCGGTGCACGATGCCGCCTGCGCCGCATGGGCGCTTAAACGATACTACCTGAGCCCGCGTCCGATCACCATGATTCGCTACATGGGCTCCAGGGGCCAGTCCTCCGACCCGGACGGGCCGTCCTATCACCCCCAGGGCCTCCCACTCCTGGACGGCGTGGTCGAGGTGATCACGGAGGAAAGCGCGGCCGAGGGCGAGCGGCATCACATGATCTGGGATCTTGGATACTGGCAGTTTACGCCCGGCACCGAATTTATCGGGGAAATCGCGGTCTACTCCTGGCCGGGAGAACACATCGAAAACCCCACGCCGCCGGAAAAGGCCACCCACCAGAGCGAAGTCACCTGGATGCTCGCCCGGGACTGGGTTCCCTTCCAGCGCAAGAGCTTCAACACCCCGGCGTTCCCCGGTTACGTTTCCGGTCACAGCACATTCTCACGCTCGGCAGCGGAAGCCATGACCCTGCTGACCGGCAGCCCATATTTCCCCGGAGGACTCCACAGCCACACCTTCAAGCGCAACTCGATGGAGATCGATCTCGGCCCCAGCGAGGACGTGGTGCTGCAGTGGTGCACCTACTACGACGCCGCGGACCAGGCCGGGATATCGCGCATTCATGGCGGAATCCATCCGAGCGAGGATGATTTTCCCGGCCGTGTGGTCGGCGCAAAGGTCGGCAAGTCCGCCTTTGCCCTGGCGGAAAAGTACTGGAACGGAAGGATTCTTGCAGAAGGGGTGACGGTTGCCGCCGTGCAGGAAAACGGAGTGCCGGCGCTGCGCTGGAACGGCATCCGGGGAATGTTTGAGAAAGTCCAATACTCATACGACTTGAAGACATGGCACGACACAACCGAACCCGTGCGCAATTACAATGCCCACGGAGTTTGGACGGCCCCCTCTCCGGCCGATCGAAACGTATTCTACCGGGTCGTGTGGTCCCCGGCAGCCGATTTTTAGTCTAACGGATATTGAAATCTTCCATGGTGATCCGACTGCCCGGAACGCCGGCTTTGGTAAGGAAGCCGCGGAAGGAGTCCATCATTTTTTCGGGTCCGCAAACAAAGAACCCATGTTCTGAAAGCGGGCGTCCGAGGAGATCTTCGAGGTAACCGCGGTCGATGAATCCCTCATCGTCGGAAACATGGGGCACAAAGCGGAGGTTGGGCAGCTTTGCCGCCACAGCCTTGATCTCCTCCGCATAAACCAGCGCTTCCCGCGTGGGTGCGGAATAGATCAGCGTCGTGTCGCCGGAACGATTCGCGAAGGCCTGCGCACTGATGATGCTGAGGAAAGGCGTGATTCCGATGCCGCCGCCAATCAGTACCGCGGGGGTATTTGTGCCCTTGAAAAGCGTCTCCCCAAAGTGGCCGTATGGCCCCCAAACGCGGGCGGGCTCGCCGCGTTTTATGTTGTCGACCTCCTTGGTCCAGTCACCCAACCGTTTGATGGATAGCCGGATCCGGCTGGATTCGGGCGGACTGGAAATACTGAACGGGTGCGGCTCCTCCGTCACCGCATCGGAGTCGAACGAAATGTAAAGAAACTGCCCGGCACGGAAACGCATCGGGCGCCCGACCGGCTCGAGGAAAACCTCCGAAATGCTGTCGCCGAGATCGGACACCTCGGCAGTAACGACGTCATATTGCGGCCCGACAAACCGGTATAACAGACGAATGTAAACATACGCCGCCAAGCCGACGGCGACCCACGCCCCATGCCACACTGTGAGCACCGGAAAGGTCATTATTTCGCCTCCCGATATGAAGGCGTGGACGACAATGACCACCAGAAGCAGCCCGAAAAAGTCGTGTGTCCGCTTCCAACGGTGGTAGGCGATCTTCACGTATATCGAAAGCACGACCAACAACGTGAAGGCGGCCAGCGCGATTATTCCCGTGTTGCGCGTCCAGTCACCGGAAAACCACAGGTAGCGGAAAAACCCTGCTATGTCCTCTGAAAACGCCACCGCCAGAAAGACGGGGTGCAGCCAAATGAGAAAGAACGCCGCTTCTCCGACGTAGCGGTGCGCCTTGTAGACTTTGTCGAGTCCGCCGAAAAGCCACTCCACCGGACGGAAGCGAGTTGCCAGGATGAACGCCCAGCACATGAGCATGAGCGTGGTGTGGCTGCCCACCTTGGCAGGGTATTTCCATGGGTTCTCATACCAGGCGTCGGCGGCCCACAACGCACCGATCCAAAGGAGGAGCCCTATGAGCACGGTGGCGGCAATTAGACCGTATCCGGCCCGGCGACGCCTAATGGGTTCTTTTTCCGGCATTAATGCTCAGCCTTGCCTGCCGTGCTCGCAGGGCAACGGAAAAATTCCGCTAGCTGAGGAACGGGTCAAGAAACCCTGCCGGGAACCGTCTGCCTCAGGTGGAAGCGTCGGTTCATCGAGATTGAAAGGCTTCGCCGGTAGACGTTTTGGTTGTCATTTGAACCCAAGAAGCGCATCCTTCAACTGGAGAAGACGGGGTATCCGGCTCCAACTCTCTACGATCAAAGATTCTCATCCGATGAAAGTTGCCGTATTCAGCACCAAACCTTACGACCGGCGTTTTCTCGAAGAAGCGAACCAGCAGTACAGCCACGATCTGAGCTTTTTCGAAACCCGCTTGAACGTGGAAACCGCCCGCCTCGCCGAGGGGCATGAGGCGGTCACGGTTTTTGTTAATGACGATTGCCGTGAGCCGGTGCTCAAAGTATTGAAAGAAGGAGGAACCCGCTGTCTGGCCCTGCGGTCGGCAGGCTTCAACCACGTCGATCTGAGCGCAGCCCTGAAGATGGGCTTTACCGTCAACCGGGTGCCGGCCTATTCCCCCCACGCGGTCGCCGAGCACACTCTGGCCCTCTGCCTGAGCCTTAATCGCCAAATCCACCGCGCCTTCAACCGGGTTCGTGAAGGCAATTTCGCCCTTGATGGACTATTGGGGTTCGATCTGCACGGCAAAACCGTAGGCATCATAGGAACCGGTAAAATCGGAGCCATCGTTGCACACGCCTTCCTCGGTTTCGGCTGCCGGGTGCTTGCCTATGATATCCAAAGAAATCCTGATTGCGAAAAAGAAGGCGTTGAATACCTGCCGCTGCCGGAATTATTGCCTGAATCCGATGTGGTCAGTCTGCACTGTCCGCTGACCCCCGAAACCAGGCACCTGATCAACCGAGAGTCATTAAACCGGGCGAAGATGGGCGCCATGCTGATCAACACCAGCCGCGGCGCCCTGGTCGAGACCAAAGCCGTTGTCGAAGCCCTCAAGAATGGACGCCTTGGCGCACTGGCGCTCGATGTCTACGAAGAGGAAGGCGACCTATTCTTCGAAGATCTCTCCAACGAAGTGATTCACGACGATGTTTTCATGCGGCTCCTGACTTTCCCCAATGTTCTGATTACCGGACACCAAGCCTTTTTTACCCGGGAAGCCCTGCAAAACATCACCGCCACCACCCTCGGCAATATTTCGGCCTTCGCCCGCGGAGAAACCAACGGCAACGAACTCTCCGAAGAATTCCTCGCAATTCAATAATAAACGCTTTTCAGGCAGCACACGTACGTTCCCGCTGAACCCGGCCGGCAAGGCAGGCGGGAGCGGTGGTTGGTCGGGCCCGCCACTTAAATCATTACAGTTGGCCTTTCCAAACGTCATGCTCCTTCTCCCAACGAAGGCGTTCTCCTCGATAATGCATAATCACGGCATCGTCATCCGTCCAATACAGCCCAAAGTCGCCGTTTAGAACGAAGCCTACAAATGGATCCATTTCCTCTAATGGCCACCCGTTCCCATAGAAGATATGGCCCCTAAATTCACCGCTAAACGAGGGACCCCAAAGACGTTTTGACTTTCGAAAAAAAACTTTTCCGTTTGCATGTTTTCAATCGTTCGATCGCTTATCTCCCTTCCAGTTTCCCGCATCGTTTCCGAACCTTTCTTGCCCGCTTCTCTTCAGGCAATCCAATACACGGTGACAAAGTCTAAAGCCTCCACTCGCAGGGTCAATGAATTCTGATTCAGGGTATAACAGTTACTTCAAACGTCACGATCATGTCCGCGGGTAATCACACCAACCCCCAGACAGTATTCCCATTGGCGCAGATCCCGCACTTCACTCGGGTTCAGCCAGGTCATCAATGTTTCGCTCCGGACAAATTTTGTCGGTCCCCTAACCGAATTTTGATAGGTCAACCAGGTCCACGCAGTCCCAATGCCAAGGCCCAATGAACGAAATAGGCCGGTTGTATACCGGTTCCGGTCTGAAACTCCCATTCTGGCACGGTACCTGCAATATCAGGTGATCGAATCAAATGCGGCATCCACTCAGCAATGATCGCTATTGTTCATGCACAAGGAGTCCGCCACAAACCCTATAAACACCATGAAACGCATAATGACCATTCTCACCGTCGTTCCTTTCTTCGTATCCACGGTGGCATTCGCCCAGGCGGACGTCGCCGGGATCGTTTCCGAGATCCAGGGAAATCCGAACGACCTGGAATCGATCGTCGCCATGGCCGTCGCGGACAATCCCAACCAAGCCTTCGAAATTGTCGGCGGCGCGCTGGAGGCGTTGCCGCACCAAGCCGACCGTATCGTCGGCGCCTCAATCGCGGGACTTCAGGACAAAACGCCTGAGAACGTTCGGGAAATCGTCCGCCTTGCGGTGATCGCGAACCCCGCGGGGGCCGACGACATTCATAACGCCGCCGGCGCAGCCGCCCCGCAGCAAACCGCCGCAATTGAAGAGGGTCTGATCGCCGGAATGGAATCCGCAGGCCCGCGACCCCGACAACCCGGTCCCGCCGCACCCGTCTCACCCGAAGTGTTTTCACCCGAAGAGTTGGAGCGCGATTGGCCGCTGGCGGATCAATACCTCGTTGAAGGGCGCCTGGCCGAAGGGATCGCCGCCCTGCAAGCCCGGTTGGAGGAAGCTCCCGCAGACGATCAGGCGCGATTCGGGCTGGGCGTCATGCAATTTCTCCACGGCGTCGAACGGTTGGGCAACTCGCTTCACCGCTACGGGAGCGGCGGCGGGACCCTGGCGCGGGAAATGCAGATGCTCCCGATCCTTCGCATGCCGGTACCCTTGAATCCGGAACCGGAGACGATCGACGTCGAAGCATTCCGCGCAATCTTCCAGCAGTTTCACGACGACCTCGCCGCTGCCGAGGCGACGCTTGCCGGCATCGAGTCGGATGACGTTCAACTGCCGCTGCGATTCGGACGGATCCAACTCAATTTGATGGGGCCGGAAGGACACGAGCGCCAGCCGTTGTGGCGGATCTACAGTCAAATCACCGGCATGCAGGTTCGGGAACCCGAGGCGCAACAGTTCGTCATCGACTTCGACATCGGCGACGCCTATTGGCTGCGCGGTTACTGCAACCTCCTTATGGCGACACAGCAAATGGTCCTCGCTCACGAGCTCGACGAGATCTTCGAGCGGACCGCGCACCTGCTCTTTCCCGACGTGGATACGCCGCACACCTTTCTCCTCGAGCGGACGGCGGACGCGGGCGAGTTCGGGGGATTCGACATCCTCCCGATTCTCGACGGCATCGCAATGATCCATTTGCTGAACCTGCCGGTCGCCGAACCTGAGCGGATGCAAGCGGCGCTCGCGCACTTTGAAAACGTGATCGAGCTGAGCCGAACCAGTTGGGAACACATCCTGGCCGAAGAGGACAACCGGAACGAGTGGATCCCCAACCCGAATCAGACCGGTGTCCTGCCCGGCGTCGAAGTGACTTCGGAGATGGTCGCCGGCTGGATGCAGTTTCTCGACGAGCTCGAGTCGATCCTCGCCGGCGACACACTGGCGCCCTTCTGGAGAACCGGGCGCGAAAACGTGGGAATCAACATTCGACGCGTCTTTACAGAGCCGACCCCACTCGACATTGTGCTGTGGATCCAGGGCACCGCGGCCACCCCCTATCTTGAGGAAGGCAAGGTGACGGAGCCGGACTTCTGGTGGCGCCTGCAGGAAACATTCAACGGCCAGTTCATTGCCTACGCGATCTGGTTGAATTGAGGAGATGTATCGTCAACCCAACTACAAACCAGCAGGTTATTATTCCTATTGTTTGAATAAATTTAAACCGAATCAAGCAGACTTATGTTTCCCCTGAACGCCGCCGGATCTCCGGCACACCTGTGCCTTGATTGTTTCCGCAAGCAATAACATCCCCGGCGGAGTCACCTGCTTTCCCGTCTATCCCGAATACCGGTCGGTTAAGCCTGTTGTCCTGGGCAAGGTGGCATCCGGCGTTCGCCGGATGATGCTCAGTGGGAAATGTTCGAGCGCTGGAAACATCTTCGAACCGCAATAGTCGCCCCTGTGCCTCTCCTCGGGCGAAGGCCCGATGCCACACGAATTCCGATTACCCGGCTTAAGCGTGCCATCCCCCTTATCGCAGGCGCATAACGATGCGGTAGAACATGCGGTCCGCTTCCGGGGGAACAAAGGCGACCAGCTCAAATTCGCCTCCACCCAGGTGAGAGCCACTCTGCAGTGCGGGATGGTAAACAGCCAGATCCTCGGACTCGGCGAGAAGGAACTCAACGGCGTCCGCGTACCTCTGGGGCCAATACCAGCTCAGCCTCATATTCTCCCCGACCTCATCGATCCTCACCGCAGGCGGCCTCAAATCGGCGGGTGGAACAGACGGAACGTTGTGCGGATCGAGCGGATCGGTCCCTTCGAGGTATTGTTGCAGGAGGCTGTAGGCAGTGCCGTCCCGCGACGAAAACGGGTCCTGACCGTTGCCGCCAAAGTGAAGGCGCTCCCAGTCGTCGGGCAACAGGTTTCCGTCGTTATCCAGGCCCGTGATGAGGGGGATGGCTGTCATTTCGATGGAGATGACTTCGATTGTCTGAGGAGCGCACGACGAAGCGACATCGGAGAAGCCTTCGATCCGGAAACGACTTCCCGGCAGAAGATCGAAAGCGGCGGGCATCGGATAAGGTTGCCCCTCCGGATCAACAAGCGCTAGGGGGGCGCCGTCGAGGGAGCGAACGATGGCGCAACCGATATGCTTTTCCGCCGGCATCTCCGCTTGCAGCACGACAATCGGGCGCGGCGAGGGAGCCTCCAGCAACGCCGTTGATCGTGCGTGCGCGGTGGAAATCTCCTCCTGCGTAAGAGCGCTCTGGTCGAGATAGGCCTGAGGCACCTCACCGGTTTCCACGAACTCCCGCAGCGCGTCGAAGGGCAGCGGAAAAACTCCCGGCGAGGCGTTGGCCAGCTTGCTGCTGATTCGATACAGGTCGAGCGCGAGCGCCCGAAGCAGGATCGTGCCGGGATCGGTCTCCTCAAGTCCCGCGCGAATGGTTTCGTAGATTTCTTTCAAGCGAAACGCGGACGCGCCGCTTTCCCCGCTCGTTTCCAGTTCGCGCAAAAGGTCAAGATTCACCGGTTCCCTGCCGGCCTCACCGGAACGGAATGGAGTCAAGGTGATTCGCGGCGAGTCGGTTTTCCCCCGGTCAGCCAGGAGCAAGCCGATCTTTCTCTCAACCAGTGCGACCAGTAACGTTTCATATGGGTCCAGAACCGCCTGAACGGCGGGGAGAGCAAAAGCCTCATAGGCCGACCGCGCGGCATCAACCCAAAGCGCGGCTTCCTCCTCCAAGCCGCGTCCTTGATAACGGTAGTCGATCTCAATCGGCGCCGGCCCGGCGATAGGCATCAAAGCCAGCAATTCCCGGCCGATCTGTTTGTCGGGTTGCTCGGTGACGATGGGAAAGTGCTGCGGTGTCGCGGCCAGGACCAATCGTTGATCCGGTTCAAGAGGGAAATAGACAAGGCGTCCGGCGGGAGGTGCGCCGGGATCATCCGAATTTGCCGCGGACGCAACCGCAAGCCGGCTGCTTCCGGCCGCGTCGTAGCCAAACAACGGAACACCCGGCTCCACCCCGGCGAACGCGTCCGCAAAACCGTCGAAAGCCAGCGGGGTCGCTTCAAGGATAAATCCGGCGGTCATCGTCGGCCTGACAACCGGCGACTCGTCGGGATCGGCGGGATCCGTTCCGGCCAGCAGTTCTTCGAGATCGGTAAAACCGTTGCCGGTGGAATCGGCCGGTCCCAAAGGGTCGAGGCCATAGGCGAGCTTCACAAAATCGGGAACCCCGTCGCCGTTGGAGTCCATCTGCTTCGGCGGCAGACCAAACGTGTAGGTCGCGCTCCGCACCGGGCTTTTCCCGTCTTCTCCAAACTGAGCGTAAAACTGAACGGTCGTATCGCGATAGATGAAAAAGGAGGGCGGTTCCGTCTGCCAGGCACCGGACGTCTGCCAGGCACCGGACGGATCAATGCGGTAATAAACGGCCGATGCCCCGGGCGCTTCGATGCTCACCCGCAGCCCTCGCGAGTAGCGACCCGGTGGCGGATGAATGGTCGTATCGCCTTCCCACGCCTCGCGCGGAGAGGAGAAAGTAAACGCGGAAATGGCCGGATGGTACTGATTGACGAGGGCGTGCGCCGACCCCGCGGGCAACGGGCCCAAGAGGGTCCATGCCGGATCGGCCAGTCCCTGCAGATCGCCAAGAAAGCGCTCTGCCAGAACATCCCATTCGCCCGAAGCGATCGATGGCTGCAATGCCGCCGACCAATGGCGCACCTGCCGCGCGGCAACCAGCCCCGGCCGTGTATCGACAAAAGGCTCACGCTCGAAGAACAGAATGTTCGCGGTGTGAAAGAACGGTCGCAGCGGGCTCAGCGATCCCGAAGCCGTTTCCAAATAAACGTTACCGTCGGATTCAAACCGGGTGTAGGTCTGCGATATCCCGTCCTGCCCCTGAAGCAGCACAAAGCCGTCGCCGGCCAGCGGAACCGCCCCGGTCGGCCGGCCTATCGGGGGCGGAGGGATCTCCTGAAGCAATGTCGGCTGGCCGGCCCCATGCCATTCGAAGATGGAAGACCCGCCTCCTTCAAAAATCACCAGCAGGTCCGTCTCGGCACCGTTCGGAAGCGCGATCAAATGATCCACCGGCTGCGGAAATTGAATCCATTCCGGGGGATCGAACTCGAAGCCGCCGCCGGGATTCCTGACTTGCCGGATCTGCGCCTGGGATTCACCGGCGTCATAAAACAGAAACGTTGCGAACTCGCTGCCTCCAAAAAAACCGTGGATGTAGCGCGCCGCGGGTGAGATCTCGTCGGCCAGGAGAACCAGTTCTCCGTCGAGAGCCATTTCATATACCGAAAAACGCGTCGAGTCTCCCGCCTTCAGGACGCCGAGATAATCGGGATCTCCGTGCCGTATCCGCACCTTGTTCGGGAGGCGCCAGGCGTAATCCACTGCAATCGAACCGCCGGGGGAAAAGTCGCCGTCCGCCTGAAGCAGATGTTCCAGCCGATAAACGTCGGGGTCCGGATCGTTCCATTTCGTGGATACCAAAAGATCCAGCGAATCGTCCGGACCCGGCAAAACCGCCGCCGCCACCGGACCGACACCTTCCGGGTATATCGTTTCGAGTTGAAACGCGGGGCCGGCAAGCAGGTTCACCCGGTTTGCCGCGGGCGCCGTCACGACAAATCGCTTGTCCGGAACGCCGGGAGATCGCCAGGCGAAGAGCCCGCTCGCATCCGTCACTCCGCTATGCCGCGGGTCCGCCCAGGCAAAGTTTCCCGCGGGTCTTCCTTCTCCCACCCGGAAAAGCCCGCTTTTCCGGTCCAGCACGAGAATGTCCTCCAGCCCGTCTCCGGTAAAATCTCCCGCCGCCAGGAACTCCGTATCCGTTTCCAAAACAAACGCCCCCGAAACAGCCGGCGCCGCGCCGCCGAGCAGAACCATCAGGCCGGCGAGCGCCGAATGCGGCTTCACCAACGCCGCAAATGAGAACCTTCTTTCTTGCACGGCGCTCATGGCAATTCCACCTCGTTGGTCGGGATAACTCTATCGATCTCGCCGTCTTCCCGAAACCTGACCAGGAGATAACGGTATTTGGCTCCGGAAAGAACCGGATGGCGGTCGAGCAGGTAGATATGATGGGCCTCGCCCTCAATCTCGTCAAAGGCATCCCGCGGAACGACGGCGATAAACGGGTCGTGGATCACAGTGTGCGCGGGCACCTGTTCAGCCCCGGGATCATAGACCAGTTCGTGAGCGATCTGTTCGATCAGCGGACTGACCTGAATCACTCCCGCGGATACATTCGGCACCCTCTCTGTCGGCAACTGGTAGCGATAGAGGACAAACGGCAGAATGCTGCGGGTCGCGCTCGTCGCGTTCGCATCGGCGACGTCGCGGGCGCGCCGGTAGAGAAACCTGGCCGGATCGGTCGGCTCGCCGGCGATAAGTGATCGCTCGCCGTCGAAAGCCGCATCTCTGTCGAGGTCACCAATGCGAATGCCGGTCGACAGACCGACTCCCGCCGCGATGTAGTTCAGCGGAAATACCACCGCTTTCAGTTCCGGCAGAAACCCGGCATCCGCGGGGGGAAGCGGCCTCGCGGGCCAGGGAATGTCAATCCCCGGATCCTCCGGAGGATCGATCCAAAGGAAGTCCTCGATATTGCTCAGCGGACCGGCCGGGCGCGCGAAGCGCGACATCAGATCGAGGGTTCCGCTTCCGCGGCCGACCGCGCGAACCGCCACCCGGTATCGTCCCTCCCGGATGGGAAGGGTCAACGTGAAGAGCGCCTCGTCTTCTCCCTCAAGCTCGCGAGCCCGCACCGTCTGGTAAACGCCGAACTCGCGGGAGGAATTCCCGGATCCCAGCAGCAGCGAGAGTGGCCCGCGCAAACCGGCGATCTCGCCGTGTACGGGGCCGCTTTCATCGGCGAGCAGAATCTCGAACCGGTCCACGCCGGCGGGCGGGCAGAACCAGGTCAGGGTCATTTGCGGGTTCTCCCAATCCCCCGCTGAAACGGGGGGCATGAGCAAGGGTTGCGGCAGAGGTTGAACGCCTCCCGCCTCGACACAATCGAGGTTTGTCATCGGCCCGGCGTTGCCGTGCTCATCGAAGAGCTGAACGTAGTAGCAGATCGTTCCGCCGCTCGCCGGCATCGCTTCGTCGGTGTATTCGATTTCCTGATCCGGATCGTCGATGGTCCCCTGCGCGATGAACGCAAGGGGACCTCCGTCGATACTGCGATAGATCTTATATTCCCAACTGCCCGGAGAGGGCTCAAAGACGATCTCCGGAAACATGACGGTGTTGTCGCGCGGGTTACGGGTGGTATGTCTGCCGTCGCAATCCTCGCCTTCCCGTATTTCCAGGTCGGCGAAAAACGCCACCTCCAGGCGCCCCGGTTCCGTCATTTCAATGCCGGAATCGAGGATGTTCGGTGAAATCGCAAACTCCGACACAAAGCCATCGGCGGTTCCGACGCGGCACGCCACGAAGAATGACAACGGAACAAACTTATCGGGTGCGGTGACATCGCCCGACCCGCTGCGTAAATACTCGGCCGGCACGGCAATATCGATATGAACGGGGCCTCCATCGGCCGGGAACTCGCGCCTGCCCAGAAACACGCCCGCCCCGCCATAGAACTCGGCCCACGCCAAACCGCCTTCAATCGTCTCGCAGGTCAGACGCAACGGTAACAGGCGAAAATCGATCGTCTGGTCGGAAATGAAAGCGAAATCGAGAAACGCCACCTCGCCGTCGAGACAGGCGGTCCTGACCGAGCCGGTGGCGCCTTCCGGTCCGTCGCGGTCGCGCAGAACGCCCCACGCCGGGGCGCTGTTGCCTGAAACATTCGGCCCGCAGGAGGCCTCCTCCACTGTCCGCACGGTGTACCAGTAGGTGACCCCGGCATCTTCCGGCATCCCGGGAGCGCCGGCTCCGGCATCGTTGTAACTGTTTTCCTCCCGTCCGGGAAGATGCGGGATCGGACCGGCGATCCGATTGACCAGCGGAAGCCCGCTCGCCGGATCGATCAATCCGGCGTTCTCATGCATTTCCGTCGGGCTCGTCCACCGGTAAACATGGTACTGAGTCGTGGCGCTCCCCTCGGGGTCCTGCAACCAACTGATCCGAAGTGTCTGCACACCGCCGCCGTTCGTCGAGTACGTGTATTGATTCTCCACGCGCACGGTTCGCGGCGGCAAAGGCGGCAGTCGCCCGCAAATCGTAACGAGGGTCCCGGCGGAAATCGCGCCGTCGCGGCCCAGGATGTCGCGCGCGCTGACGAAATAATAAAAACTCTCGCCATCGATGAAAGGAACCCCTCCGGGGGCGAACCGGCGGTTGTCGTCCACCAGGAAATAAGTGGATAGGTCCTCCCCGTCGGTCGCCTCCGTGGCGGTCAACGGCCGGGCCGGGCTTACCGGGAACTCATTGACCCGGACTGCCCCGGGATTCCCGGCGATGAACTGGAGAAAATCGTCCCTGTCCGGCGCCGGACCATGGAGATTGTTCGCTTCCGCAAGGTCCTGAGGAACACGGTAGAGGTTAAATCCGGACTGAAGAAGGGACAAACGGCGCAAGGGGTCCGGCGTGGCCCACCGGAGGCGTACGTTGAGATGACCGCGCGCATCCTCAAGCGGCACAGCGACCGCCATGCCGGGAGCCGGAAGCTCCACCGGGACTCCCGCCGTCACCGTCACCCGCCCAAGCACACCCGTGACTCTCTCCGACGCGACATCGAAATCCCGCACCTCGAAGGTCTGAACCGTGTCGGTCATCCGGGAGACGAAGGCGAGCCCGAGTGCCAGGTTCACGGTCGGATGAAGCCGGGCGAGAATCTCAAGGTTCTCCTGAAAACGCGGCTCCAGGGAGGCCCCCAGGATTGCCGCCGCCAGTTTTTGCGAAAGGGACAGGTCTTCGCTCGGAAGAATTGCTTCAAACAGCGAGTCCAGGCGTTCTTCAAGCAGCGGAAGATCATCGCCCAGCGCGGCGGCCCGGGCGAGCAGCGACTCGATGGTGCGAGCGTCGGTTTGGGTTCTCGTGATTCCCAGCAGAACATACGGCTCGAGAGAATCAGCCGGGCCGGCTTTGGCGTAGATAGCGAAATGCCGTTCCTCCAGCAACGACGAATCTTCCGCCTGCCAAGCCAGGTAGGCCAGCGGGGCGCCTTCCGGATCGGTTGTCGAGGTCCCGACGGTGAAAAGCGTGCGGGAAAATTCGCTCGCCGCGACCGGTCCGGCGACCAGGGCCGCCAGGAACAACAAAACTGTGGGCCGAGGAAAGTTCATCATTTGAAAAAGACCCGTATCCGTTTTCCTTCGACAGTGATACCGACGTCTCGCTCGATCTCCTTGTTCCTGACCGAACCGGCGACAGTTCCGCCCCCTTCCAGGCGCAGCGAACCTCCGCTCCGGGCTCCGAAAAGGGTGAGCGCCCCGGTCACGTCCACCGCGCAAAGAATCTCGCCACTGACCTCGCAGCTCATACGCCCGCCGTAGGTTCGCCGCAAGTCGGTGTCCACGAAAGCGAAAAGCGCGATTTCCGACGCCGACGTTAAATGGAGAAGACAACTTTGCGTCGCCAGGGGAGTCCATCCTCTCCCAAACGCGTAGATGCCAAAGAACGGCGGATTCCCCAGCAACTCGCTGACCCGAGGGTCCCACTCCCTGATCGGGTCAAACGAGCAGGCGTGACCAAAGAAGAAACCGCCCTCCTTGGAGCCCCCGTTAAAATCCCAGGTCGTTCGCGCCGCGAGGTAACTTTCATAGGGGCTGATGGAATAAACCGCGGCGAATTCCGAGAGTTCGAACAACTGAAACGCCATCGAACCCGTGGTCATGGTCAATCCTCCGCTCAAGCCATGAAATTGCGGAAACGGTGACATCGAAAGGGAGAATTTACCAGCCGAGTCCACCCGGACCGCCGTCCCGAGCGATCCGCCTTCGAATGGCCCTCCCTGCACCGACGAATTGGATACACCAAAGGAAATTTCCGCGCCCCTGTCCGCCGGCCCCGCGCAATTCCCGGCGCCATCGGACCGAAACTGCCGGTACTGAACGAATCCCTCGACTTCCATGGCGTTGCCGAGAAAATCCATATGGTAGTACCCATCGAGCCGAATACGGCGTAAGGCATTGCCGTTGATTTCAGCGTGCCCGCGGATGCCGCTGGCCGCGAGCGACGTGGCGGCGTCTCCAAGAAATTCCTTCACGTCGAGAGGCAGGCCCGCCAGCCCCTGGGCCAGGGTATTTTGAAAGTGGGACCATACGGTGCTCGCCAACAGGTCGAGCGCGGCGTTGAACTCGTGCGTCAAGTCCTGCAATTGCTGGCGCCAGGCAGCCTTGAAGCCGTTCGCCAGAGTTGACCCGCCCAATTCGATCAGAATCTGCCGCCGGACCTGTTGCCGGAACTCCTCCCAGGTGGGCAGTTCCAGGTTTTCAAAGAACTCCGGATCATAATCCATCCAGGTCGTCAATCGCGCGACCACCCGTTCCGCGATGCGTGGACCTTCATCATCGAAAGCCGCGTAAAGATCCGTCAGCGCCTGGTTCACGTCGCCACCCTCGTCCAACTCCTGGCGAAGGGCCTCCACCGCCTCCCTCAGTCGCGAAACGGTCCGGGAAACGTCCTCGAAGACCAGTTCCGCCTCGTCCAGGTAGCTTTGCATAAGCGCCTCTTCCGCGACGGACCACGAGTGTAAATCGGCGTAGGTCTGAAAGATCGCCGCCGCGATTTCCCGCCGCCCGGAAACCGGATCTTTTTCGATCCAACCGGGCTCACTTCCGTCCCTGGCGCCAATCACCGCGTCAAAAGCGCCGTCCATATCCAGCAGCGCCCGATCAAACTGCCCGATGACTCCGGTTCCGGCCGCGCGATCGCCGATACTCTGTTCCAGGAGGAGCGCCACGCCATCATCCAGCCTGGCGAATGCCGTCACCGGATCCCCCGCGACGAGATCGGCGTAAACGAGTTCGGCCAACTCATCCATCTCGTTCTCGATTGCCGGCTCGATGGCGTGATCCAAGCGGTCGCTCAAAAGGCGGCCCACCCCTCGAAGCCCCGAATCCAGCTTCTGCCGCAAGACCGCCAGGCCCGGGGGGAGCCGTTCCAGCAACGCCGTCAGGTGAGCCGGCTCGATCCCGTCGAAATGGGCGCCAAAGAGAATCTCGGCCCTCTCCGCGCTCAAGTAAGGCACGCGGTTTTCGACCTCGACGATCACGAGTTCGACGGGTTCCGTTTCGGGTGTGTGAAAGACGCGCCGCACCGGGTCCCAAACCACGCCGTAATTAAAAAGCGGAACGAAGAACCAGTTTTGCCGCGCCCTTGGCCTATAGGAAGTGTTGGCCGTCGTGTCCCGATACTGCATCAAGGTCACCGCTCCAGGGAAGCCGCGGTGGGCGTCATCGAAGGTAGCGTCGGTAAAATAATCAGCCGCATACGCGCCTCCCATGACATGAATCGGGCTGCTGAAATCATCCTTTCGGGCGCGTGTGTGCACATGAACGCGCATTTCACGAAAGAATGCCACCTGGAGGCGCCCGGCGAGGTTGAGAAAACCCGCCTCCCCGGGGGCGTCGGGATAATGATTGAAGTAAGCGCCGGAAGCCGGCGTGAAGACATAATCGGTATTCTCTTCTTCCGGACCGGCGAAAGCGATCTGAGAGGCGAAGCGCAGGCGCGAATCGATTCCGGCCACCTCGTCCGCGCCGCGGATGATATTTCCGTCGGGAAAGAAACCGATCGAACCGTGGAGCGGGGCCTGCACATTCGACGCATGAGCGCGCATGCCCACAAGCAGGTGACCCCCTTCCGAGTAGGGGTCGCAGGGATTGACGGGACGAAAGCGAACGGCCAGCGGAGTGAAGTCCGCGTCCCAATACATGAGACGTTTCTCCTCCTGTTCCTCCGCCAGAAAGGCGCCTTCAAGCGCGCCCAGGCAGGAAAACCGGAGTCCATCGAGCGATTGAGAGAACCCCGCCGGATAAGGCAGCGAAAACTCCCCCGGCATAACGGAATAAACATTCTCGCTGGATAAAAAGGTGAGACCGAGGTGGGCGATGTCGATCTCGTACCCGTAAAAATCGAGTTGGGAGGGAACGGAGCCGGCTTGCGCTTCGTGAATCCCGGTCACTCCCGAATAGCGGGCATAATATTTTGAGCGTCCGGTCAGTGGATACGGACCCACCGCTTCCCCGCTCAGGAGACTTCGGCCATCGAGTGCGCCGTCGGAGATCACCCGGAAATTCACACCCGCATAATCGGCCGCTCCGATTCGGTAGGGTGCGGTTAAGGGACGTTCCGGCTCGGCGGGCGAGTCGGGCAAGACGCCCGACAGGAGCAGCACCGCGGGGGCGGCTTCGATCTGAGCTGTGTTATGGGCCAGATCAAGTGTATGTCCCGGAGCGTAAACGTTTCCTTCGTCAAAGGGAGTCATGATCCGATGGGCATAATCATTGATGCCGGCGATATGCCCCCAGGCCATCGGATCGGGAGAGGCGACTGGGCCGGACGCATGAAGCCCGCCCTCGGGAGTGACGCGTACCGTCGAACCGGCCGGCGAAATTTCGATCACCTGCAGGTTCGCGGTCTCCCCGCAGGACGCATCCGGGCAACCTTGCTCGTAAGGGACGGCAATGCGGGTGACGCCGCTGAGAAAACTCTCCGCGACCGCGTAGCGCCCGTCGTCCACGGACAGTTGGCCGCCGCTCCACACGACCGACGCTCCGTAGGGAAAATGAGCCTCGAGTTCGCCCGCCGCCAGGCTGAAATCCGCGTGCAGGCGCGCCTCGGCGCCGGGACCGGGCGCAATGCGGACCGACGAAGAAACGCCCTGGACCGTCCGCAAAAAGTGATCGTTCGAGCGCTTCAACGATCCGTCGCTGTTATCCAGGCTGGCGGCGGCCGCCTCCAATCGCTGCAGGTAAGGCTCGCGCACGAACAGAACCTCGTCCGGAGAAAACTCGAACTCGCCGTCCGTGACTTCCCAAATCAACGCCGAGGTCCTCAGCCACAGCGGTTTGTCTTCGACGTGAACGAAGAATGGATCTCCCGGAGAAAAACCGAGGGCGGACGCCTGCGGAGCGAGATCCTGACGTAGAGCGACACTCTGGAAATTCGCAAAGTTCGCCAACACCGGGACGTC
>PXBO01000064.1 GCA_003566885.1 Opitutia bacterium
GAACAGAAGTTCGGGGCGGACTTCATCCCGCGGGGCCATTCTGAGCTGCCCCACCTTGCCCGCACGCCCCACGAGGCGCTCAAGCACTGGACGGCTCCGGAGGGCTTCAAGGTCGAGTTGGTTGCCGCCGAGCCCACGCTGGTCAACCCAATCAACATGACCATCGACGAACGGGGGCGCTTCTGGGTGGTGGAAAGCGTGGAATATCCGCGCATGGAGGCGGGTCCGGGAGAGGATCGCATCCGCGTCATGGAAGACACCACCGGCGACGGGAAAATCGACAAGGACTGGATCTTCGCCGACGGACTGAACATTCCCTGCGGGATAGCGGTCGGTTACGGAGGGGTTTGGGTCTCCAATGCCCCGGACATCCTCTTCATGCAGGACACCACCGGCGACGGCAGGGCGGACACGAAAGAAGTGGTGGTTACCGGGTTCGGACGGAGAGACATGCACGAACTCCCCAACTCTTTCACCTGGGGGCCGGACGGTTGGCTTTACGGGCTCAACGGCGTATTCAACCCATCGGAAATCGAACAGGACGGGCAGGTCTACGGGTTCGATGCTGCCATTTTCCGTATTCATCCGATAACACGCGAATTTCAGATTTTCGCGCAGGGCACCAGCAACCCGTGGGGGATCGCCTTCGACCCCGACGGCAGCATGTTCATTAGCGCCTGCGTGATCGATCACCTCTGGCACATCGCCGAAGGAGGCTACTACATCCGGCAGGCCGGCGCCTACCCCTCGCACACATGGAGCATCGGATCGATCGTCAATCACTCCCACCACCGCCGCGCCTACTGCGGCCTCGTTTATTTCGACTCGGATGCCTACCCCGAATCTTTCCGCGACAGCCTCTACATGGGCAATATTCACGGGGCAAAGCTAAACGCGGACGTTCTGGAGCGCCGCGGTTCCACGTATTTTGCCCGACCTCACGAAACGCGCGTGCTCATGGAATCCAACGACGTCTGGCACATGCCCGTGGACCAGGCGGTCGGGCCCGACGGACTGCTGTACGTTCTGGATTGGTACGACCGCTACAACTGCTATCAGGACGCTTTGCGGGATCCGAAGGGTGTGGATCGGCAACACGGCCGGCTGTGGCGCCTGAATCACGAGAATGCCGAAATCCCGAATGGGCCGGCGGAAAACATGGGGGAGCTTTCCGATGGGTCCCTGATCGAACGGCTTCACAGCGCCAATATTTACCACCGCGAAACGGCTCAACGGCTGCTGGGCGAGCGAATGCTTTATGGAGAAGCCGAAGCGGCTACCCGCCAAATGCTGGAAAACCTGGTCCTCGCAGCAGATACCGAGCACAAGCCGCGAATGCACGCCCTTTTCTCAATGCTCTCGAGTTTCGAGCTGGACTCGGTCTTTCACGAGGAACTTTTCGAGCATGAGGTGGATGCGGTGCGCGCGTGGGCGGTACGGGCGGCGGGTAACTTCGCCGGTGATATTAATGCCACTGTGCGCAATCAGGTGTTGGAAACGGTCAACGACCCGTCGCCGGAAGTTCTTCTTCAGACGGCGATCGCGGCCCCTAAACTCATGGGCGACGCAGCGGTGAAGCCGCTCGTCGATGTGCTTGCAGTCGCAGGGGATGACCCGCTGATCCCGCACATCGTCTGGGAACATCTTCACCCGCTCTTCCCGGAAAAGTTGCCGGTGTTTATGGCGGCGGTGGCAGACCACGAACTCGGCGATTCGGCGGCGTTGCATCAGGTGGTGCGGCGCGCCGGCGAGCAACTTGCCGAGGTTGCAGGTGAGCAGCCCAGCCACGAAACCGGACCAGCCTCCGAGCTTTCCGAAGAGGAAATGAAACTATTCGCGACGGGCAACATGGCCTACCAGACCTGCATGGCCTGCCACGGGAGCCAGGGGCAGGGAATGCAGGGGGTCGCCTCCGCGCTGGACGGCAGCAAATGGGTCAACGCCGATCCCGAGCCCCTCGTGCGCATCGTACTTCATGGATTCGAAGGAGAGGACCCGGCGATCAGCGCACCGATGCCTTCACACCGCTTCCTCTCGGACGAGGAACTTGCGGCGATATTGACCTTTATTCGGCAGTCCTGGAGCAACGAGGCCTCCCCGATAACACCGGAGGAAGTGACCCGGATCAGTGAGGAAACCGGAGACCGGCTCGAAATTTGGTCGGTTGAAGAACTGGAAGCCCTCCTGGCGGATTGATACCACGGGGAGCCTCTATAAAAAGGTGAAACAGAGATCCAGGCGAACGCCGATATCCTATGGCGTGGCTCTTGCTGTCGCTTCAAAATCCTCCCGCCAACGGGCAATATCGGCTTCTTCATGATCTCCCGTGAACACCACCACCCGGTATCGGAATATCAGGGCTTCGCCTTCGCCCAGTTTCCGTTCCCTGCCTTCCGTAAAGGAAATGAGGGGTCTACCGTCGCAGAGTTCGTGCGTTTTTCTGAACGTTCAAAATTGACGTCGCTCGCGAAACGTATTGAGGTAATGTTTTTATGGAAAGGGAGAAGACGGTGGCAGGACGCAGATTCGATTACGGTTCATGGCTTTTCCGGAAAGGATGTTTTTTGTCCGGCCTGCCGATGGCTATGGGTCTTGTCGGGGTGGCAGCGATAGCAGACCCTGCTTTCGGGGACGATGCAAATCGTCCGCCCAATCTGATCATTATCTTCACCGACGATATGGGATACGGGGACCTGGGATCCTACGGCCACCCGACCATCAACTCTCAGCACCTCGACCGAATGGCCGTCGAGGGCCAGAAGTGGACGAGTTTTTATGCGACGGCTTCCGTATGCACGCCTTCGCGGGCGGCGCTTTTGACGGGCCGACTGCCCGTGCGAAACGGGATGTCGAGCGATCGGCGTCGCGTCCTTTTTCCCGACTCCAAAGGCGGCCTTCCCCGGGACGAAATCACGATCGCGACCGCTCTGAAGGAAGCCGGCTACGCAACGGCGTGTGTGGGGAAATGGCACCTCGGACACCTTGAGGAGTTCCTCCCAACCAACCACGGGTTCGACAGCTACTTCGGCATTCCGTATTCAAACGACATGGACAACGTGTCGGGCCTTCAGCATTTCGAGGCAAACTACCCGGAGCCGAAGGTCGATTCCTTTAACGTCCCCCTGATGCGCAATACGGAAATCATCGAACGGCCGGCCGATCAGACGACGATCACACGCCGTTATACCGACGAGGTAATTGAGCGGATCAAGGAATATCAAGACCGTCCCTTTTTTATTTATTACGCCCAGACGTTTCCGCACGTCCCCTTGTTTGCACACGAGGAGTTCGAGGGGGGCAGCCTGGCAGGGCTCTACGGCGATGTGATCGAGGAAATCGACTGGTCGGTGGGACAGATTCGCAAGACGCTCGAGGATTTGGGATTGTCGGAAAACACGCTGGTCGTGTTCACCAGCGACAACGGTCCGTGGCTGCCGTTCCGTGAGCACGGAGGCCTGGCCGGACCGTTGCGTGACGGGAAAGGCACGACGTGGGAGGGCGGATTTCGTGTTCCGGCAATCTTCTGGTGGCCCGGAAAAATCGAGCCCGGAGTGATTCGCGAAATCGGTTGTACGATGGACCTGTTCAACACGGCCCTTGCCCTTGCGGGTGTGGATCTTCCGCGGGATCGCACGATCGACGGGCACGATCTTTCTCCGACCCTTTTCGGAACAGGCGAACATCCGCGCGACGAAATGTTTTACTATCGCGGCACGCAGTTGTACGCGGTGCGAAAGGGTCCCTGGAAAGCCCATTTTGTAACAGGGGCGCCGCGCGAGGAACACGATCCGCCAAAGCTCTTTCACCTCGGCCACGATGTTCCCGAACGATTCAACCGCGCTGAGGATTACCCGGAGGTCGTTGAAAAGCTCCGGTCGCTCGCCGAAGAGCACAAAGCCACCGTGACCCCGGTGGAGTCCCAGCTCGAGATTCGCTGAAAAAAGTGCTGCGTAAACGGAGAACAGCAGAATTCCGGGTGTGCGCTTCCAATATGAATCGTCAATCCTCCCCGGCGCGAGGGATTTGAACTCCCGGATATTTTGTAAATTAATACACTGCTTTCAGCCGATGCCTGTGCGCCGGTCCGGTGCTGGTCGCGAAAATCATGCTACTTTAATGGAGAAATGATTATGACACAAAACACCGAACTCAAACCGCTTGTCCGTCACCTGGAAGACGCCGTCACCGAGCCAAGCACTTGCGGCACCCGCCACCGTCTGATCAGTAAGGACGATCGCGGCGTGGCTGCCTGGGCGCACGCGGTCGATCTTCAGGACGGCGCTCTGCACTATCATAAGATCGCGACCGAACTTTATTACGTTTTGGAGGGAGAGGGAGCCATTCTGTTGGATGAAACGTCGCATTGCTTGAAGCCCGGTTCCATCGTCCACATTCCGCCCGGTGTCGTCCATGGCACAAAGGGCCGGATGAAGGCGCTCATCATCGGAATTCCCGACATCGACGACGGCGACGTTTACCTGGTGGACGAGGCTCCGGGCACCCGGTGATCGCGGTCTTCCGTGAGACGGTTCGCCTTCCCTCGCAGGAGAGCGTCCAATGCCTTCGTGTATTCTCACAGGTTCCGCGTGCCTTTATCGAAGAAACGTATCCGGCACCTTGCCGTCGAAGTCTTCGGAGGTTGGGCGGAGAAATAAAAAATCCTAAGAATTGATGAAGGGGAGTATATTTAATAAATAGAAAAATCGAAACGTAAGTAACTTGCATGAAAATGCGGAACCCGAGTGGAATGGACCCTGAAACAATGATGAGCCGCCGTTTCAGACCGGAAGGAAACAGCTTCCTGAATCCGCCCCGGCGCCAAGCCTACGAAATTCCGGAGAAAGTATGATTATAAGTAATAAAAGATTGAGATGTTTCCTATCCATAGCGGCTCTGGCCGCGACTGCCTCCCCGGGCTACGGACAGCCCGGGCAGGAGGATCCCATGAACGTGGTCCTCCTCGTTTCTGATGATCAGCGGTGGGACTCGCTGGGGGCCGCCGGGAATGAGCATATCCATACGCCATCGCTCGACAAACTGGTGGAAAACGGAGTGAAATTCACCCAGGCGTTTGTGACCACGAGTATTTGCATGACCAGCCGTGCCTCAATTTTGACCGGTCAATACATGTCGCGGCACGGGATCGACCGGTTCGGCAAGCCGATTTCTCCCGAGGATTTTTCCGACACGTATCCCGGAGTCTTGCGTGCCGCCGGCTATTGGTCCGGTTTTGTGGGCAAATACGGAGTGGGATCGATACGGGCGGAGGACTTCGATTTCGCGAGGGACTATGAGAGGTTGCACTGGCATCAAGTTGATGGAGAACGGATCCATGTGACCGAGCGGAACGCTCGTGACTCGATCGAGTTTCTCAGGGAGCGCCCGGATGACCGGCCATTCCTCCTGAGTGTTTCTTACTTCGCCCCCCATGCCGAGGATCGGGCGGAAGAGCAGTATCTGCCCCAGGATTGGAGCGCTAAGTATTATGAGAATGTGACGATTCCGGAGTCGCCGCTGATGGATGAGTCCTATTTGGAAGCGTTGCCGGCTTTCCTGGCCCAGGAGTCGAACGAAGGGCGGGTGCGCTTCCACTGGCGCTTCGATACCCCGGAGCGATACCAGGAATACATGATCAACTACTACCGGCTTATCACGGAGGTCGATGAGGCCGTCGGGCGAATCGTCGATGAACTCAAGGAACAGGGTGTTTACGAGAACACGCTTATCATATTCATGGGTGACAACGGGGATTTCCATGCCGATCGGGGGTTGGCGGACAAATGGTACCCGTACGAAGAATCGATCCGGGTTCCTTTGATCGTGTACGATCCACGTCTGCCGGAAGACGAACGGGGAATCAGGCGAGATGAAAAAGCATTGAACATCGATCTCGCTCCCACGATTGTGAGAGCGGCGGGTCTCCCCGTTCCCGAGGTGATGCAAGGCGAGGATCTGGCGGCCCTTTATCTGGGTGATGAGGCTCCCGACTGGCGTGATGAGTTCTTATACGAGCATCCGACGATCACCGATAAGAACAGGATTCCGACGTCGCTGGCTGTGGTGCGGCGCGACTTGAAATACACCTACTGGCCGGAGTGGGAGTACGAGCAGCTTTTCGATCTGCGCGTGGACCCGACTGAGAAGGTGAACCGGGTGAACGATCCCTCCTACACTGAGGAACTTGAGAAAATGCGCGCCCGGCTCGACGACTGGCTGGAAGCGGCGAAGTGAGGGTTGGCGGAGCCCGAACAGCGCGGTGCTGTTCGGGTTTGGGAAATTGAAGATTGTTCCGGAAACGCCGTCGGGACGAAACTTCACCAGTCGATCGAGTTCCTCTTCCACTCTGCGCCTGACAGGCCAGGTGACTCCGCCGTCGAAGCTGGCCCAGACATGGCCGTTGTTACGCCCGCCCGGCGATACGATGTTGCTGAACACGAGGAACAGCCCGTGCTGCGAGTGATTTATTAATATCTAAGAAACCGCCGGCCCGGATCAGTCCGGATCGGCGGTTATCTGAGAGAGGGCGGCACGATCGGCCGGCTCCCGGTAATAGTCAGTCACCTTTAGACTTGGGTTTCTCCTTTTTTCCGGGTTCGTGGCATGTCGGCCGAAGTCAGTTCGGCGTCGAAAAAATGGCCGGTTTGGTTTCGTATCTCGGGAAAAGGGTCCTTGTCGCGGGGCTCGCCAAGCGGATTACTGCCAGATGGATTTCAGTTCGTGGACATTCAATTCGCGGATTTCCACGGGGGCGTCTTCCGCCCGGACATGAACGTGGCGGGAGTCGGGGGCGGGTTGCGTCCTTTGGGAAATCGCGACGCGGCCTCCATTGCCGAAGCATTCCACCGAGCCGCGATCCACCAGGATCTGAAGGCGTACCTGTCCGTCCACCGGTTCAAGCGGGACGCGCGTGCCGGCGCACTCGACTTCGCCGCTTTCCGCGTGGTAGGTCACCAGGACGCCGCGAATGTTGAACACGAGTC